>NZ_DATGTI010000158.1:0-5658 GCF_035301925.1 Lentibacillus sp.
TTTGGTATACCTGTAATCCTTTCAATAGCTGAATTCGTTTTCCAAGTTACACCTCGACTATCCGTGATATAGATGCCATCATATGAGTTTTCAATAATGGCATCTAATTCACGGTTTAAATTTTTCAGCTCTTTGTTTTCAGTTTTCAACTCAGATAATGCTGATATTTCTAAGCCAATCAATAATGTATTTTCGGAGTCAGATAAAGGATTACACATAAAAATAAACTGATTACTTCCTGATGCGGCAGTAATAATCCTTGGGTTATTATCCGTTTGCGATACGGTAAAATTATCATAGAGATTCGTCCCTGTCTTGATATTTTTCCCCAAACTTGCTTCCATTAAATGATTATAGGAAATAATCATGTTATGTTTATTCATTACAATCGTTGGTACCGGAATACTCTCAACTATCTCGACATGAATCACGATCTCACCTCTGTAACGATCAAATATTCAGTCTAACAACTACATGATAACACACTTTTCTGAATTCTATCCAATAGGAAACTCAAGTGTAATCGCTCTATAACAATTTAGGTGGTTATAATTTTTCTTGACCGTACACAGGAACCCCATCAATAAAGGTAGCATTCACGGTAATATCTTTAATCTCTTCCGGATTAACTGTAGTAGGATCTGCATTAAGAACAGCAAAATCTGCACGTTTTCCAACTTCCAAACTTCCCGAATTTTGTTCGTCAAAATTCAACTGTGCCCCATAAATCGTCATGGCCTTTAGTGCTGTAACTACATCAATTCGCTGTTCAGATCCTAACACACGCCCTTCCCTTGTTAGACGGTTCACTGCTGCCCATACTGAAAACAAAGGAGATATAGGTGTAACCGGACAATCAGAATGCAATGTAAAGATTAGATTGCGATCTACTGCATCTTTTAATGCACTGATACGACTTGCACGTTCTGGGCCCAAAAAAATGCGCTCATGTCGGTCCCCCCAGTAGTAGACATGATTGATAAAAAAGGAACCTGCCACACCAAGTTGTTGCATTTTATCCAAATCTCCAGTGGTCGCCGCTTGAACGTGTTCAATTCGGTGTCGATGAACTTTAGAAGGACTTTTCGACAAAGCATATTCATAAGCGTCTAATATTGAACCTATCGCACGATCTCCATTCCCATGAGTTGTGATCCTGAAGCCACGATTATGCAGTTCTAGAACTTCTTCTTGAAACGGTTCTTGATCGTGAATGAAATCACCATAAATCGTCGGTTCACTATGATACGGTTGCCTTAACGCCCCAGTTAATCCCTGGATTGAGCCATCCTGGAACATTTTTGCACTGTCCAGTCTAGCCAGCCCTCTTGACCGATCGCGTAACTCTTGATCTAACTGGGCAGGAGAATAGTCACCAAAAACTTCACCTTTCCTTAGATGCTGGTGCATAATCATTAATTGCGCACGCATAGGGTTAACTCCACGTTCAGCTGCTTCAAGATGGGCATCCAAATCTTCCATACCGGCAACTAAGCCAACGCCTGCATCACTATTTGTCGTGATCCCTTGAGCCATATAATCTTTAGAAGCAATTCCCAATGCGGAAATCATTTGTTCTTTCGACGGTTTCGGGATTTTTCCTGTTACTGGCTTTATAGCTCCCGGTTCATATAAAACGCCATTCAAATTTCCTTTTGGATCTCGACCAAAATGTCCCCCTTTCGGATTTTCAATGTCCCCATTCAATCCTGCCAGCTGAAGAGCCATCGAATTTGCTACTGCAATATGACCGGATATATGCGTGATAACCACCGGATGATAAGGTGAAACTTTATCAAGATCATCTTTTGTTGGATGACGCTGATCATCTAAAAGGGTATCATCATAACCATATCCTCTAATCCAATCTCCTTCAACAATTTGTTTTGTTTTAACTTTTATTGATTTTAAGATATCATCAATCGTTTTATTAGGCGGCGCACTGCAATTTATTTGATCACTTAAAAGTCCGTAACTTAGGATATGATTATGCGTAGCGATAAATCCAGGTACCAAAGTTAAACCTTGCAAGTCGATCACTTCTGTATCAGTGTCAATCATCACTGCTCCATGAGACGGCTCCTTCTCAGACCAAATCTTAACAATTTGGCCATCCGCTACCGCTACAGAACCCATTTGCCTGTTTTGTGAATCAAGAGTCAAAACGTTTGCATTTTTAATGATCAAATCAACTTTTTTCATATTAGCAACTCTCCTTAATAAAATTTTGTAGAACTCAGTAATTTTAATGGAAAAACTCAACCTATCCCTAGAAAAGCTTTGAAATCATGTCTTACACCTAAGGCAGAACTATTGTGGCTCATTATTTTTTCTCAGCTGAATCCAAATCTTCCCAGTAAACCGCTCTTACCTGCTCCGTCTTAGAATGTTTTGTTAATAAACTAATCACTACTAAACTAACTAGAGACACTGTAAATGCAAAAATTGTGTGATCTATTGAAATCCCT
Source organism: Lentibacillus sp. (assembly GCF_035301925.1). Lineage (GTDB taxonomy): Bacteria > Bacillota > Bacilli > Bacillales > Amphibacillaceae > Lentibacillus. Next base: position 2,469 of record NZ_DATGTI010000158.1, read on the forward strand.
AAATACGGCCAAATCAAAGTTGCAATCGTGGCAAGCAGCATACTCCCTATAACTCCTGCTTTTGTTGTTCTTCTCCAAAACATAACTGCTAAAAAAGGCAAAACGAGCGCAGCAGCAGATATTCTTAATGCCCATTGATAAATATCAATGATACCTGTTAAATTATAAGAAATGATTAATGCAAGTACTGCAATAATGACAACCGTTAGTCGAGATACTAACATCATCTTTTTTTCGTCTGCGTTTGGATTAATAAGACGGTAATACAAGTCTTGTGTTAAATTAGAGCTTCCTTGCAAAATAAATGAATCAGCTCCAGTCATTAAAGCCGAAAGTAATGCAACAATAATGATTCCTCCTATGGCCGGCGGAAGTAATTCAGTAGTGACATAGGAAAAGACTAAATCAGGTTCCATATCAAGAGGTACATATTTACGAGCCGTGAGACCGATTGCAAATGGCAGGAAAGAAATAACACCCCCGATGGCAAAAGCCATAATTCCAGCATTTTTTGCTATGCCTTCAGTTTTTGCGGCAAAAATACGCTGCCAGGTTGACTGCCAGATAAGGTAAAATGGCGCGACAGATAACGCAAAAAGTAACACTTCATTTAAACCATCTGGTCCGGTTGGTGAAAGGTATTCAGACGGGGTGTTCTTAATAATTTCTTTAAAGCCACCCCCGTAGATAACGCTTGCGATAAACAAAATAATAATCCCAACAACAATGACAATACTTTGAAAAGCATCTGTCACAATTGTTGCCTTTAACCCGCCAAGTATAGTGAATCCAAGTATTAGCGCAAAAGCTATGAAAATCCCTATCTTATAATCAAGTTTAAATGTCATTTGAAACAGTGTAGCCATTGCAATAATTTGGAGTGCTGTTGTTGGTACCGAATAAATAAATGCGGAAAGTATAGAAGGAATAATACCGGTTGCGTTTCCAAATCGTTCACTGAATAAATCAGCTATTGTATACAGCTTTTGTCTTCTTAACGATTTAGCAAAAAAGATGATTAGTAAAAGACCAGCAATCGCTGTCGGTAAGGTGAATTTAAAATACCCTGATAACCCGACTGTAAATCCCATTCCGACCCATCCGATAAAAACAGCAGCACCAAATGATGTACTCAATTTAGTACCAACAATTGACCAAAATCCCATGTTCCATCCGGCAATTAAATAATCGTCAGATGTTTTAACCTTGGTAAAATAATAGAAACCAACTGCAAACATTAAAACAAAGTAAATAATTGTATACCCTAAATACCACCCCATAGTAAAACCCCCTTCAATTTTAGTTAAGCAGATTGAAAAAATGGTTTATTACTAACAATTAATAGAAATATATTTTCGCGCTATCGAGAAAAGCTGGGCCGTCAGATTCTTTCTGATTTTCATTGTTGATCATAACCGCATACATATCATCTTTACTCGATAGTCAAGCATATACACATTGGATGAATTCTCTGTCTTATCCTCTGTTTTGTCGCTCACAAATGGACAGCAATACACTCTGCCTGCAGTTCATTTAATCGGATGAGTCTTTAATATTTGTTACAACTTCGTCTTCATCACCTTCTCCATTAAACACAGGTGTACCTGTTATTAAGGTTTCCTTACCAGCATAGTTTTTTTGAACAAGCGAAATTGTTGCTTAACCATTTTATATGTGACAGGGCTTTTTAATGTTCCTCTTTTATAAGTCCATTTACATTCCTTCCAATATATTCCTCCCTTTCCTTTGGTATACCTGTAATTTTTTCAATTGCTGAAATGGTTTTCCAGATAGCGCTGATATTTCTAGACAGATCAATAATATGTCTTTAGAGTCAGATAAAAGATTACACAACAAAAATGATTACTGCTGCAACAGTAATCATCATAGGGTTATTATCTGTTTCCCAACGGAAAAAACATCATGAATTTTCGTCCCTGTATTGATGTCTTTCTCCCAACTCACTTCCATTAAACAATTATAGGAAATATTAACATCATCTTTATTCATTACAATCGTTGGCTCATATCATTTATCTAGTGCTTTCTCCCAATTAAGCTGTTTTTCCTTTTCTCGATCATTTGCTACTTTGCTTTTAACATTAAAAAGCATTGTAGGCCTATTCTCTACATTATATAGTTCCCAGTCAGGTAAATGTGGCGTATTCGGATTTCCATTATGGGCAAAAAAAGTCCAAGCCTGGTGCATTTGTTTGGCAATATTTTGATCTGGAGAATCACCGATTAGATATTCCATTCCGGGTTTGTTTATATTATTCCAGACGAAAGGAATCTCCATCGCATGAGCAGCTTTTAGACCACCATCAAATACGGGACTTTCCCAGTCAAATCGATACATCCAAACAGAAGCTCCTTGGTCTATTTGCTGTTCGGCTAATCGTATAGCTGGAAGTGTGAACATATCAAAAGACATGACTTTTTCAAAAAGATTCTGATCTAATTCCTCATTCATAAGGTGAGGTTTAATGTCTTGCCAACGTGACCCTAATGCTTTATTGAATCGACGCACAACCCCCGCCTGATCTAACTGTTTCCAAGTAGGGTCGAAGAAAGTGAATAATCGGTATTCATCTTTGTTTGTTCCGATTAAAATCGGGATATCTTTCGCAGCACCTTTTGCTATTGCTCTTTCCGGATGTTCCGGAATGACCAAACCGTCAATTACTGGTCCAAGAGCCATTGGTGGTATATGCTCTGCAGCTTTTAAAATCTTATCAGCCGGCATTTCCTCTAATGCCGACAGGTCCTTAGAATCCATCCCAAGATTACCGAGGATTTTTTTCGCCACTCTTGCAGCAGTTTCACTTTTTAATACGTTTCTTGCAGCTCCGCTCTGAAGGATAGCTTGGTTAAATAGTCCTTTTGCAGAAGGAATGGCTAACAATGTACCCACGCTCATTGCTCCTGCCGATTCTCCAAAAATAGTAATGCGGTCGGGATCCCCTCCAAAAGATTCAATATTTTCCTTTATCCACTTTAATGCTGCCACTTGATCGAGGATACCGCAATTACCTGATGATGTATATTCATCATTAATACCATCTAAATGTAAAAAGCCCATAACTCCTAACCTATAATTAATTGTCACTACAACGATATCCCCATTTGCTGCGAATGAAGTGCCGTCATACATACCACTGGAGCCGGATCCGTTCATAAAAGCACCGCCA
>NZ_DATGTI010000159.1:0-15936 GCF_035301925.1 Lentibacillus sp.
ACGGTCATTTCCATACAACTGCTGGTAATGAACCTGGAGCGCAGACTCCGCCTTCTTTTTTATTATTTTTTCCAACGCTTTTTTGGGATTTCTGTAGAACTAAAATGGGCTGCTTGAAAATCGTTCAGCAGTCCCTATTTATTTTTCTACAATCAATAGAGCTCGAGGAATCGTATCTTATTTCGGTCGGAACCGGTGCAACGCTTAATGACGCCACAGCAAATGGAATGTAAAGAGCTGCAAATTTATTCGATATTACGGTTCCGGAAGTGATGAACCGGGCAACCATTAATGGGGCTATAGAAATCGGTCGAAATCCTGGGGGTGTTACCGTTACATTTCTTGCACCGAAGAAATATATATAGGAAAGGGCCTTCTTGACTTGGTTCAAGACCTGTACGTGTATAGAGAGAGGAGTCTAGCAAAAGAGCTACATTTGTTGCAGCTCGTTTTATGTTAGAGTAAAGAGACAACCTAATTCCTCTGGTTTTTGTGACCACATTTTTAAAATGGGCACCCACGAACACGCCCACGTATCACCCACGAAAAAATAAAATCATACAATTCATGTTGAAAAAGAGAATATAACAAAACCCTGTTAGTAAGCTGTTTTTGATTTAATTAAACAGCATAAAATAACAGGGAGTAGATTCCGCACAACCGTTCATCCGTGGGAGCGGGAGCAATACCTGACAACCTATTAACGTTTTATATCGATATTAAAAGCAAAAAAGGCTTCTGTCATCATTAAGATGACGGAAGTCTTTTTTGCGAAACGATAATCCGGGAATCATTTCAGTATACTGCAGTACTGGTGTGCGGTTGGCACTTATCTCAGAAATTAGTTGAACCATCACTCAATATGACGATATAGGCCGATTACTTTGCCTAAAATCGTCACATTCTGATAAATGAGCGGTTCCATTGTTGCGTTTTCCGGCTGCAGACGGATATGATCCTTTTCTTTGAAAAATCGCTTCACAGTGGCTTCATCTTCTTCGGTCATGGCTACAACAATATCACCATTTTGGGCTGTATTTTGCTGTTTAACGATGACCTTATCACCATCCAATATGCCAGCTTCGATCATGCTTTCGCCTTCAATGACAAGCACAAACAGGGTATCATCAGTTCCTGTGACCGAGCTTGGTAATGGAACAAATTCTTCGATATTTTCCACCGCGGTAATTGGAATGCCGGCTGTCACCTTACCAATAACAGGAGCATATCGTGGTTCTTCCCTCGGAATATGGCTTTCTTCTGACTGATCTAAAACTTCTATTGCTCTTGGCTTCGTGGGATCGCGTCTAATAAAACCCTTACTTTCCAGCCGTGCCAAATGGCCATGAACGGTCGAACTGGAGGCAAGTCCTACTGCCACTGCAATTTCCCGGACCGACGGCGGATATCCTTTTTCGTTCACTTGTTCTTTAATATAGTCGAGAATTGCTTCCTGCCGCTTTGAAAGTTTCGTCATTAATCAAACACCTCGCACATAATATTTATTGAAGTCAGTATAGCATGTTTATCCGAATTAAGCAAACATTCGTTCGAAAAACTGTTGACAAGATCGTTTGTTCGTATATAATAATAAGTAGATTCGAACAAAGGTTCTTTTTTATCATATGGAAAGGATGGTAAATATGTTTGAAAGAATCACGAAAACGGATATATTCTATTTAATAGCCTTTGCATCTGCACTTGTATTTCTATATATTTCAATGGTTACCAGCGGATAATATGAAGGGGACATTAAGTTGAGAGCCATTATCTATTGCCGGGTCAGCACTGACAAAAAAATTCAGGAAACGTCATTGCAAAGACAGAAAGAAGAACTGATGAAACTTGCCGGAAATTATCGTTTTACAGTTGTGGACTGTATTGAAGAACAGGCAAGTGGGTATGACATAAACCGGGACGGAATTTTCCGGATGTTGGATTACTTTTCCGAAAAAAGGGCGGACTGTTTACTTATTCAGGATGAAACAAGGATGGGACGGGGCAATACAAAAATTGCTTTATTTCATCAATTGCGTAAATTGGACGTAAGCATCTACACGAGCTTTCATAATGGGGAGCTGGAACTCTCAGAAGCAGACTCGATGGTGCTTCAGATAGTCGGTATTGTAGAAGAATATCAACGTCAGATTCATAATGCCAAAATTAAACGTGGCATGAAAAAGGCAGTTGATAATGGGTTTGATCCAAGCAAAAATCTGTCAAATCGTGATAAAGCTCCCGGAAAAGAACGAAAGTCATTTCCGGTTGAAGAAGTGGTCCGTCTGCGGCAAAAAAACATGACGTTCAGAGAAATTGCTGATACACTGAATGGATTGGGGTACTCAGTATCAAAAGCGACGGTACATCGCAGGTATCAGCAGTACCTCGACACTTGAATATAAAGCATTTGACGTGTAGTATGAGAGGGCAGGAACAGCCATATTGTTCTTGCCCTTATTGATTTCCGGGAGGTTTCAAGTATGATCTCGAAAGAAAAACTTAATCGCATAAATCAATTGGCAAAAAAGTCAAAAGAAGAAGGTTTAACCGTGAAGGAGCAAGCGGAACAAAAAAATCTCAGGCAGGAGTACTTGCAAAATGTCCGCAAGTCTTTCAAGAATCAATTAAAGTCAATGACCGTCAAGGATCCGGAAGGCAATGATGTCACCCCTCAAAAAGTGCGTGATCTGCAGGACAGAAACAAGAAGCATTAAAGTGTGTGTGCAAAAGGACGATAAAGTGACATTTTATTCAGCGGAACGATTTTCTCCGCTGAATGTTAGTTGAACCGAATCGGGCATTTAAGGTCAGTTAGCCGCCGTTTTTTGACGGGTTACCGGTCATTACATGCTGGATAAAAAGGACCGAGAAGTTCGAGGCGGCGCAGTTTAGAGGAGCGGGCTCCCACAGGATGTGGTGACTTCGACGTTCGACACAGGACATGTCGATGTTTAGTCGAAGGTCCTCTACCTCGACGCGTCATTTTTACAGGACTTTTTGAACAACCTCTTAAACAGGCTATGACTTGTTACCGCAACTTTTTCATTATAGAATTAAGAAGGACATGAATCAATGCTAATAAAGGAAAGGGGTATCGTTTTGTCAGAATCAATTGAACAACTATCCATTAACACCATCAGAACATTGGCAATTGATGCGATAGAAAACGCAAACTCCGGTCATCCCGGTCTTCCTATGGGGGCTGCACCAATGGCGTACACATTATGGACTGATTTTATGACCCATAATCCGGAAAATTCCAAATGGTTTAACCGGGATCGCTTCGTTTTGTCGGCCGGTCATGGCTCCATGCTTTTATATGGGCTATTGCATTTGTCAGGCTATGATGTAACCATTAACGACCTGAAGTCATTCCGTCAGTGGAATTCAAGAACACCGGGGCATCCGGAAGTGCACCATACTGACGGTGTTGAGGCAACAACTGGCCCGCTTGGACAAGGTATCGCCATGTCAGTCGGAATGGCGATGGCTGAGGCGCATCTTGCTGCAACATATAACAAAGACGATATTTCCATTATTGATCACTATACGTATGCACTTGTAAGCGATGGTGATCTAATGGAGGGAATCTCTCATGAATCAGCATCACTTGCCGGTCATCTGAAACTTGGCAAGCTGATTGCACTATACGACTCAAATGACATTTCACTTGATGGTGAATTGAATCGTGCATTCTCGGATAACACCGAGGAGCGTTTTAAAGCATATGGCTGGCAGGTCATCCGTGTTGAGGACGGCAATGATCTGAATGAAATCCGTGAGGCTATCAAGAAAGCTAAAGCAAATACCGATCAGCCTACATTGATTGAAGTAAAAACCGTTATCGGCTATGGTTCACCGAATAAATCGGCATCTGCGGCTTCACATGGTGCGCCACTTGGTGAAGAAGAAGTGAAATTGACAAAACAGCATTACAATTGGGAACATGACGATTTTTATGTGCCTGAAGAAGTTTATGCCGATTTCAGGGAAAAAATTGCTGAAAATGGCGCAAAAGCTGAGCAAGACTGGAACCGGTTATTTGAAACCTATAAAGAAAAATATCCAGAAGCTGGTAATGAATTGGCGTATGCCATACGAGGTGAGCTGCCGGAAAACTGGGAGAAAAATCTTCCTGTATATAACCCACAGGATGATGCGAAAGCAACACGTGCCACGTCAGGTGAAGTTCTGAATGCAGTTTCAAAAACTGTGCCATATGTGTTCGGGGGCAGTGCCGATCTGGCGGGGTCAAATAAAACGACGATTAAAGACGAAGAAGATTTTTCCCACAGCAACTATGCAGGCAAAAATATCTGGTTTGGTGTGCGCGAGTTCGCAATGGCGGCTGCAGCAAATGGTATGGCGTTGCATGGTGGCATCAAACCATATGCCGGAACATTTTTTGTATTCAGCGACTATCTGCGCCCGGCATTACGGCTGTCCGCCATCATGAACAACCCGGTGACTTATGTGTTCACCCATGATTCGATAGCCGTTGGGGAAGATGGACCGACACATGAACCAATAGAACAGCTGGCCTCACTAAGAGCTATGCCAGGTCTTTCACTCATCAGACCGGCAGATGGCAATGAAGTCCGCGAAGCATGGAGACTGGCTTTGGAGTCAACCGATAAGCCAACTGCTCTCGTGTTGACAAGACAGGGGCTTCCGATGCTGGAAGGTACGAAAGAGCATGCACATGAAGGCGTCCAAAAAGGTGCTTATGTTATCAGTGAAGGCGATAAAGAAACACCGGATGCGCTTTTACTGGCTACAGGCTCAGAAGTACAGCTTGCCGTCAAAGCAAAAGAAGCATTGCACGATAAAGGGATTGAAGTTAACGTTATCAGCATGCCATCCTGGGACAGATTTAACGAACAAGATGATGCCTATAAGAATAAAGTGCTTCCGCCAAATGTCAAGAAAAGACTCGCAATTGAAATGGCGTCTCCGTTTGGCTGGGAGAAATACACAGGGGATCAGGGCGATGTTCTGGGTATTGACCGATTCGGTGCATCTGCCAAAGGGAACAAAGTGGTTGAGGAATACGGCTTTAATGTCGAGAATATTGTTAAACGTGTGGAAGCTTTACTTAAATAAGTTGATGTAGGTGACTTTTCCCGGAAAGGGAGAGTCACTTTTCTTTTGTATCGACAAAATTAGTGCTTCTTTTCTGCGCAGTCTGACAAACTTTTAAAATAGAATCGGTATAATTAAAGGTAAAAGAGGAGTGATTATGTTGAATCATTATGCCATTTATTGGATAAAAGAAGAATTTGCACACTTCTTTTACTACCGAAGTGACATATTATGCCGGTTCATTAAAAGTTACTACCGTTACCAAAACAGAGAAGATCTGAAGAAGCAGTTCCAGTATATCACTGTGGACATGCCGCAAAATTTGCTTATAGCCCATATCATGAAGCATCAGCCAGCCCATATCAGCATTAAAAATGAGGATGGCTTTTTACACCTTCATGAAGGGACACGTCAGATTTCTTTACATATCGAGCAGAAACGTATAAACTTTCGGGGAGATATCATTCATGATGCGGAAGGACTGCTTTTCCCCGCTTTACGATCATACCAGCCCTACTTTTTCGTTGTAGGAACTCGCCCCAATGATTTTGGCTGGATTTCACCAGTTCTTCAGCTAAAGGAACATGACGAGATGGGACAAGTATTGTATTCTTATCTTTGATTTACTATACTGGATGAGAGACAACATGAAGGAGGAAAGCTTTAATGGACGTGATTTGGGTTGTGCTGATAGCAATATTGGCATTGATTGCAGGCGTTGCACTTGGATTTTTTATTGCCAGAAAATACATGATGAACTATTTGAAGAAAAACCCGCCAATCAATGAACAAATGCTGCGTACACTGATGATGCAAATGGGGCAGAAGCCATCACAGAAGAAAATCAATCAGATGATGCGGGCGATGAATAATCAGCAGCAAGGAAAATAATTGAATGCATTCATCATAGAACATTGAACTTTTCTAAAAAATACCCCTTGTTAATGCAGAATAGAAGGGGTATTTTATTGTTTTGGCAAATATTATAAAAATATGATACCCATCATATTTTAACTGTCGTATTATTGTCAAAAACACGTTCGGTTTCGTATGCGTTTTCTGGTAAAATGAAGTCAGGAATCGGTGTAGGAGGATTATCATGTCGGAAGAAATAAACATTTTTATAGCGTTTGGAGCAGGATTCCTGTCATTTATATCACCCTGTGTACTGCCGCTTTATCCGGCATTTCTTTCGTATATTACGGGGATGAGTGTCAATGAATTAAAAAATGAGAATAAAATGCTGACAAGAAAAAGCTTGCTGCATACGACTTTCTTCCTGGTTGGCTTTTCTTTGATATTTATTATGCTTGGATTCGGTTCATCCTTTATTTCCGAATTTCTTGATTCAAACCGGGATATAATCAGGCAGATTGGTGCCATTTTAATTGTATTTTTCGGCCTTGTCATCGTCGGCGTATTTAATTTTGAATTTCTTATGAAAGACCGGAAAATAACATTTAAAAATCGCCCGGCAGGTTATTTCGGATCTTTTATCATCGGTCTGGCCTTTTCTTTGGGCTGGACACCTTGTATGGGGCCAATTTTGGTGATTGTCATTTCATTGGCGGCAACCAATCCTGATATCGGTATGGTTATGATGCTCAGCTATATATTGGGATTTTCGATTCCGTTTTTCATATTATCCTTTTTTATTGGAAAACTGACGTGGATCAAACGCAACAGTACCATGATTGTCAAACTTGGCGGCTACATTATGATATTTATGGGGATTGCATTGTACTTTGACTGGATGACGGATTTGACAGCATTTTTAGCAAGTTTGTTCGGGTTTTCTGGTTTTTAGGCTATTTGTAGGAATTGGATTTTTACATTGTTTTATAATAAACTGAATGTAAGATGTGACAACTATGGAAAAGGGGCATCGGTTGAAATGTACAAACCTAATGATCTCATTTTTCGGACAACGACGGCGCTGATTGCATTTATCCTGCTGGGTTTTTCGATTTATTTGCTGCTTGCGGGTCATAATTCACCCGGTGGGGGCTTTATTGGCGGATTAATGACATCTGCTGCAATCGTTCTGATGTATATGGCGTACGGTGCGAATGTGCTGGACAAAATTTTGCCGATTAATTATCGTCTGCTGGTTCCTGTCGGATTGCTCATTGCAGCGGGAACAGGCGTGGGGTCGTTCTTGTTTCAGCAGCCATTTTTATCACATACATATGGTCATTTTCATTTTCCAATTTTCGGTGACCTGGAGCTTGCCACTGCGATGTTATTTGATTTTGGCGTATACTTTACAGTACTGGGTGTTACCGTTACCATCATTTTATCGATTGCAGAAGATCAAACATAATACTTAGGCGATAATGCTTAGGTGATAAGGTATGATGCAGTAGTATGTAACCGTCGGGGTAACCAAATTTGTGCTCAGGAATTTTTCGTCAAATCCTTTGATGAAGATCATTTTTGAAAAGGTTAACCGTGTTCTGCGTGATTTGAACCGATCAATTAGGTGGGGAAGCGTGATCGTTTATGTTTTGGCTGACAGCAAGTACCATCGTTGCAGCTTTTATGGCTGTTACCATGATATTCATACGGTTAAAGGCATCTAAGAAACCAGCGTCCGTTAAAAAGATTATGTTGCCGCCATTATTTATGAGTACAGGCGCATTTATGTTTATATTGCCAGTGTTTCGGGTCAGTATGCTCCAGGTGTTGGAAGCGATAGTGATTGGTATGATTTTTTCGGTATTTTTGATTAAAACATCCAAGTTTGAAATCAAAAATAGCGATATCTATTTAATTCCGTCAAAATCATTTATTTTTATTTTGTTTGGATTATTATTTATCAGGATTATCATTAAGCTGATGATTGGATCAACGATTTCCTTTGGAGAAACAAGTGGCATGTTTTTCCTGCTTGCTTTTGGCATGATTGTATCATGGCGGCTTGCAATGCTCTATAAGTTTAAAAAGCTGGAAAAGCAACTTAAATACTCAGAATTAACACAATAGAAACCGAATGTTAAAGTGGCAACTGATCCAACTTGATGCGGATAGCTGCCACTTTACTTTAGCTCGTCGCTTTTGTTAAAGACTATTCTTCTTTATCTTTTTTTCGTAACGGGACTTCCAGTTTTTGGCGTAGTTATAACGGGAAAGCTCAAATAGGTGTTCGTAAGGCGTTACATCGATTTCTTTCTCTTTAAGTTTTTTCCTTAAAAATTTATGATCCCGTTTCGGAGTCGCCAGGATATAGCCTTCAATTAATATTTCTTGTGTTATGATTCCGGCCTCTTTTTTTAAAGCAACTTCGCCAATTTTCCCGACTATTGACTGTCTTGCCACATCCCTGAATAATTCGGGTACAGGCGCAACAAGTTCTTCAAGCAATAATCTTTCGTTTTCCCGCCACATATGTTTCGTTTTGTCTACATAGTATTGTTCCCAGTCCATTGTTGATTTCCCATCTTCTTTTGGCAGCTGCTTAAGAAACTTGCGGAACATGAAAAATCCGCCAATCCCCATGAGACCTATCAGCAAAAAACCCCATAAAACGATAAACATATCGTCAATTATTGACATATTATCACCTGTTTTTTGTGCTTTATAATAAGACAATAGAAATTTTTTCCTTTAAATTTCATATTCAATAAGCTATTATTATAGTATCAAATGCGCTTCCTCACGGTTTGCAAGAATTATTTGTTAATATTTTTTACATTGTCGATGAATTGTACTATAATTTAATACAATTACCATCTCTTTAAAGGTACCATATCACAAATATCGTAGCATATTTTTGTTATTTTTGTCATATGAATGACTGATTGGAGAAATATGAACAGGAGGGAAGAGGATGACAAACAATTACAGCAAAAAATCAGCAGAAATCAACGAAAATGAACAACATTCGACATCGACAAATCCCCCCAAACTTCAGGAATTTTACAGTATAACTTCATTACCCTCCTCAATCCTCAGTTGGATAGACCGCCATATGAGCGGCTTCATTACTTTATGGGACGTAGATGGTACACTCATTTATGTTTCGAAGGCAGTGGAACAACTACTTGGCTATACCGCTTCAGATCTTATCGGAACAAAGTGGTATAAACTGATTCCCTCAGAAGATGTTACATATATAAAACAGCATCTGGATACAACGCAACAAACAAAGCAAGTTTTTAATATTAACGTTCAGAATGTATACAGCAAGAATGTATGGACAGAAAACATGGTGAGCGCCATCCAGGATGAAAGGGGCAATTATTATTATATCGCCGCTACAAAGGATATCACCGATAAAAAAGAAGCTGAAGAAATGATGATCCGATCCGAAAAAATGTCAGTTGCCGGTCAGCTTGCTGCGGGAATAGCCCATGAAATCCGCAACCCGCTTACGTCGCTGAAGGGATTTTTGCAACTGCTGCAGGCCGGCGTCAACAGGAAAGAAGCCTATCATAAGATCATGGTTGATGAGATTGAAAAAATGGAAGCTATTACATCAGAATTGTTATTTATTTCAAAACCGATGACAGCTCATAAGGAATTGGAAAGTTTATCTGAAATGATTGAAGATGTTGTCACACTTTTAAGGCCACAAGCCAAATTAAAGAATATTGAAATTAAGCTGGATCAGAAAATCAGTCAGGACGTCAGTTGTGACCGCTCCCAAATCAAACAAGTTTTTATCAACATTGTGAAAAATGCCATTGAAGCAATGGATGATTCCGGCTCAATAAAGATTAAAACCCATTTACGTGAGAAGGAAATTTTAATTGATGTTATTGATGAAGGTCCCGGAATACCTGAGGAAGTTATACATAAACTTGGGGAACCATTTTTTACGACGAAGCAAAATGGAACCGGTCTCGGGCTAATGATAACACAGCAAATACTCGAGCGTCATGAAGGAAAACTTGAAATAGTGCAAAATGGAGATATCGGAACTACGTTCAGAGTTATTTTGCCAAAGCCATGATGATAAAGTGAAACTTCATTCAGCGGGGCGCTTTTCCCCCGCTGAATGTTAGTTGAACCGAATCGGGCATTCAGGGTCAGTTATCCGCCGTTTTTGGCGGGTTACTGTCTGTTATATGTGGGATAAATATTCGTTCGCTTGTTATCAGAAATATATAAGTATTTCTTATCAGATATAATAAATTATTAATATATAGCAGCAGTCATGAAACAATTGTTTTATCGAATCATTTCATATAAGATAGATTCGTAGATGATTTTTGGGCAGCAATAGAAGTTTAAATGCTGCACAAATGATACTTAGGCTCTCGCCCGGAAGTGGCAACAATCCGGGTCTATCAGTCAAAATCAGTATGCTGTTTGAAAGAAAAATGAAAGGGAGGAGTACAGATTGGGTATTGATGCTAAAAAGCAATTTGATTTGAATGGCAAGACATACAACTTTTACCAGCTGAAAGCGCTTGAAGATGCCAATCTGGGGAAAATTTCCCGTCTGCCTTATTCAATCCGCGTTCTCCTGGAATCACTCATTCGTCAAAAAGACGGTCATGTGATCAAGGATGAACATATTGAAAGTCTGGCTAAATGGGGCACAAATAACGCGGGAGGTGCCGATGTACCTTTCAAACCATCCCGGGTTATCTTGCAGGATTTCACTGGTGTGCCGGCTGTCGTTGACCTCGCATCATTAAGAAAAGCAATGGTTGATATGGGCGGCGAGCCTGATAAAATCAACCCGGAAGTACCGGTCGATCTTGTTATTGACCACTCTGTACAAGTGGATCAATATGGCACACCTAATGCACTAAAAGCGAATATGGAACTGGAATTTGAACGTAATATGGAACGTTATGAATTTTTGCATTGGGCACAAAAAGCGTTTGAAAATTACCGTGCAGTTCCGCCTGCAACGGGTATTGTCCACCAGGTGAACCTTGAGTATATCGCAAATGTTGTTCATGGATTTGAAAACGAAGATGGCACTTATGATGCGTTCCCTGACACACTTGTTGGCACTGACTCGCATACGACGATGATTAACGGTTTAGGTGTACTTGGCTGGGGTGTTGGTGGTATTGAGGCTGAAGCTGGTATGCTCGGCCAGCCGTCCTACTTCCCTGCACCGGAAGTTATTGGCGTTAAATTCACCGGCAGCTTCCCGCAAGGAACGACAGCGACCGACCTGGCGTTAAAAGTGACACAGGTCCTTCGTGAGAAAAATGTTGTCGGAAAATTTGTCGAGTATTTTGGCCCGGGATTAAAAGACATGCCGCTTGCCGACCGTGCAACAATTTCCAACATGGCGCCTGAATACGGGGCAACATGTGGCTTCTTTCCTGTGGATGATGAGTCATTGAACTATCTCCGGTTAACGGGACGCAGCGAAGAACAGATTGCACTGGTTGAAAAGTATTGTAAAGAAAATAATCTCTGGTATTCATCTGATCAGGAAGACCCTGAATATACCGAGCTTGTCGAAATCAACTTGTCAGAGCTTGAACCAAATCTTTCCGGACCTAAGCGCCCGCAGGATTTAATTGCGTTATCAGATATGAAAAAAGAATTCAATAAAGCTGTCACAGCACCAGCCGGTAATCAGGGGCTAGGCTTGGATGAGTCAGAATTTGAGAAAGAAGCAGTCGTAAACCACCCTAATGGTGAAACATCTGTCATGAAAACAGGTGCACTTGCGATTGCTGCGATTACATCGTGTACCAACACGTCCAACCCATATGTCATGCTTGGTGCCGGACTGCTTGCGAAAAAAGCTGTTGAAAAGGGCTTGAAGGTTCCTGAATATGTTAAAACATCATTGGCACCAGGGTCTAAAGTCGTTACACGTTATCTGGATGATTCAGGCCTGCAGGAATATTTGAACCGACTTGGCTTTAATCTGGTAGGCTACGGCTGTACAACGTGTATTGGAAACTCCGGTCCGCTGCGCCCGGAAATTGAAAAGGCAATCGAAGAAAGTGATTTAACGGTTTCATCTGTACTGTCTGGTAACCGTAACTTTGAAGGACGTATCCATCCGCTCGTTAAAGCTAACTATTTAGCATCACCTCCACTGGTCGTTGCATATGCACTGGCAGGAACAGTTGATGTGAATTTGACTGAGGATGCTATTGGAACGGATGCAGACGGTGAACCGGTTTATTTGAAAGATATCTGGCCATCAATGGACGAAATTAAAAATGCTGTCCAAAGCGTTGTGAAACCGGAAATTTTCCGTAAAGAGTACGAAAGTGTATTCAATTCCAATGAAAAATGGAATGAAATCCAAACGACTGATGAACCATTATTCGAATGGGACAGTCAATCAACATATATCCAAAATCCACCATTTTTCGAAGGGCTTTCAAGAGAAGCCGGGACTGTGAAGCCATTAAATAACCTCCGTACAATCGGTAAGTTCGGCGACTCGGTT
The DNA here is from genome assembly GCF_035301925.1 of Lentibacillus sp. GTDB lineage: Bacteria > Bacillota > Bacilli > Bacillales > Amphibacillaceae > Lentibacillus. The sequence goes on from NZ_DATGTI010000159.1 coordinate 12,464, forward strand.
ACAACTGACCATATTTCACCTGCAGGGGCAATCGCAAAAGATATGCCGGCAGGACAGTATCTGCAAGAAAATGGTGTATCACCGAGAAACTTTAACTCATACGGTTCCCGCCGTGGAAACCATGAAGTTATGATGCGCGGTACATTTGCCAATATCCGTATCCGCAATCTTCTGGCACAGGGCAAAGAAGGTGGCTATACGACGTACTGGCCAACCGGTGAAGTTATGCCATTTTACGACGCTGCCATGAAATATCAGGAAGATGGTACAGGGTTAATGGTAATCGCCGGAAAAGATTATGGAATGGGCTCTTCCCGTGACTGGGCGGCAAAAGGTACAAACCTGCTGGGTATTAAGACAGTTATTGCCGAAAGTTTTGAGCGCATCCATCGTTCGAACCTGGTTATGATGGGTGTCCTCCCACTGCAGTTTAAAAAAGGTGAAACTGCCGATAAGCTTGGATTGACTGGTAAAGAAACATTCAATGTGGAAATTGACGAAAATGTAAAACCACATGATCGTGTTAAAGTAACAGCTGTTGATGAAGTTGGCAATACAACTGAATTTTACGCAGTTGCTCGCTTTGACAGTGATGTTGAGGTTGACTACTACCGTCATGGCGGTATTCTGCAAATGGTGCTGCGGAATAAACTTGAGTCAGCTAACAGTGTTACTCAGTAAGTTGTTAATAAAGGCCAATACATCGAAACGTTTCGATGTATTGGTTTTTAAATTGCTAGAAAACCCTGGTATTTGTGAACAACTTCTGACAATCCGTTCTTTAACTTTACATATGCCTGAATTACCAATACGATAAAATTAAAACGTCGCAAAGTAAGGTGAATACAAATGGTTAAACGCATACTGGGGATCGGATTGCTTGTCGTTATGATTGTTTTGACAGTTATTAGCTTTATGGATACCGAAGATGAAACGACTAATACAAATAAAAATATGAAAAATCAGAAAGGTGCTGCAATTGTACCCCCAGGCGAAACGGGGATTGAAACGGGCAATGTTGCACCCGACTTTGAGGTGGAAACACTCTCAGGCGACACGTTCCGCTTATCTGATTTGCGCGGGGAAAAGGTTATATTGAATTTCTGGGCATCATGGTGCCTACCATGCAAAGAAGAGATGCCTGAAATGCAAAAGTTTTATGAAGCGTATGGCGATCAGGTGAATGTTGTCGCAGTTAATCTGACGGGCAATGATTCAGGTATCGACAATGTCCGGGAGTATGTTGATAAACACGGCTATACGTATCCTGTCCCCTTGGATAAGAACTCGGAAATTCAGGACCAATATTCGGTTTATAACGTTCCGACGACTTATTTTATCGGAACGGATGGAAAAGTTCAGCAGCCGCCAAAACTTGGACCAATGAGCTATGATTATATGGTGGAAATGATGAACAAGTTATCGTAAATCACTCCAGTTTGTTAAATATGTGATAATTTTTCAAAGAAATGGTAATACTATTCCTAAAACAACTTTTTAAAAAAAGGAGTGGGTTATCATTTCACTAAAGAAGCGACTTTCATTTGATGAACTTGTCCAGGAAAATCGTAAACAAATATTGCAGGATGAGTCGTTTTTAGAAAGATTTGAACAGAATATGGAAAACAAAATGCATCGTTCTTCTGATAAAGAACGTGCAGAGTAAAACTCCCTGTCCGTTTGAAAATCGGACAGTTTTTGTTAGAAATCTCAGGGCATGCTTGCAAATTTTAATCAGCTGGTTCATCTGTAAAAAAGCGGGTTCGTGGTTTTCGTTTGGCAAAGTAGCATTTTTTGTTAAAAGAAGGTTTGAATATTATCCGATTTTCAGTAAAAAATTTAATTAGATACACCTTTCATGGTGACATCAATTTCGCAAAGGAGACTGAAAATGGCTGACAAATACGAACCTAAACCAGATGATCGCAGTGATAATGTCGAGAAACTTCAGGAGATGGTTCAGGATACCATTCAAAACATTGAAGAGGCACATGAAACGATGAAGCATTCATCTGGGGAGGATAAGGAAAAGATCAAGGCAAAAAATAAACGCCGTGAAGAAGCGATTGAAGGCATGCGCCAAGAAATTAAAGATGAAGCGAGACAATAGGATCCAGCCTCAAACCATTTGCACAATGGTTTGAGGTTTTCATTGCAACGTCGGAAAGTTTAAAATGATGGTTGATCTTTATAAAAACTAAGGCTTTCACTATAATCAATTGGTGAAGGGTGTGGGGCTAATCTCTAAACAGACAGTGTGCAAATCCTCCAATTTAATAAAAGATATATGATAAAATAGCTTATATACAAACATATAGTAGGGGGAAGCTGGATTGCATAAAACAAACACACCGATCGACGTAAGATATCAGGAAACAGACCAGATGGGCGTTGTTTATCATGCAAATTATCTCGTCTGGTTTGAAATCGGCAGGACGAAATACATCGAAAGCCTTGGTTTTACATATACCGATATGGAAAAGAACAACATTGTCTCCCCGGTAACCGATGCCCAGGTGAGTTTTAAAAAACCAGTCCGATATGGTGAAAAAGCAGTGGTTGAAACATGGATTGAAAAGTATGATGGTATCCGGACAGTTTATGGCTATCATATCCTTAAGGAAGATGGTGACATAGCTGTGAGCGGCACAACGACACATGTCATCGTTCATAAGGAAACATTTCGTCCATTACCATTACGTAAAGCGTATCCGGAATGGCACCAGGCGTATTTACGGCATGTGAACGGAGAATCGTAATGGCTTTTGGAATTGACAGGCATGAATTAAAACGGTGGAAAACAGAAGTTGAACGCGGCCGTATCAGTTTTTTAACCCATTATTGGCTAGATGACCGTTTTCCGGGCTGTCACACGGTAACCAAAGTCGGATGCAATGATTTGGAAAAATTGGCTGCTTGGGGAAGAAGTCATGGTTTGAAGCCGGCGTGGATTGATTTAAACAGGGATTATCCGCATTTTGACCTGTTCGGAGAGAAACAGGCTAATATATTAAGAAAAGAAAAGCAGTGGGATCAAATAAACAGGTTCAAATTATAAAGTGAGTTTGCTTAATCCTAATTTCAGGAAATATAAAAAAGGCGCTGTAAACGCCTCTTTTCTAACTGTAGATAAACGCCGGTTCGTTATGTTGTTTATCCAGCTGGACCGTCAAATCTTTACCATCGAAATACCAGGCATCTTTACTTTCAATAAAAAAAGTAATCCCTTCAACACTGCTTGAAACATATATATCATCAGGAACATCATGACTGACTGCTAACGAGAATCCGGGTATTTGTCCACCAAATCCATATCTGACGAAAAACCGCAAATAGGATTGATCGTCCATATCAAATTCTTCTCGATACCAATTGGCTGCCTCTTGTGTTATGCGTAAATTCAAATTAATCACTCCCTGGGTACGGGTTAACCCGCATGTAAAGGGGGAGTTAAACCCCCTCTCAAAAAACGG
>NZ_DATGTI010000160.1:0-28690 GCF_035301925.1 Lentibacillus sp.
CATGACAAACCGAACGGCAAAATCATTTTAGTGACCTCGATTAATCCAACACCTGCCGGGGAAGGAAAATCAACCGTAACAGTCGGATTGGGACAAGCATTGCATAAAATCGGCAAGAAGGCAATGATTGCTTTGCGTGAACCTTCATTGGGGCCTGTTATGGGAATGAAGGGTGGTGCAGCAGGCGGGGGATACTCTCAAGTGCTTCCAATGGAGGATATAAACCTTCATTTCACCGGTGATCTGCACGCCATCACCAGTGCCAACAACGCATTATCCGCTCTGATTGATAATCATATTCACAGAGGAAATGAACTGAACATTGACCCCCGCCGTATTGAATGGAAACGTGTCATGGATATGAATGACCGTGCTTTAAGACAGGTTGTTGTTGGACTGGGCGGCCCGTTACGCGGTGTGCCACGGGAAGATGGTTTTAATATTACCGTTGCTTCCGAAATAATGGCCATTTTATGTCTGGCAACAAGTCTTGAAGATTTAAAAGCAAGAATCGCCGAAATCATAATTGGCTATACATATAATGAAGAACCTGTAACGGTTAGGGATCTGAAAGCGGAAGGGGCGCTTACACTCCTTTTAAAAGATGCGCTTAAACCGAATCTGGTTCAGACAACCGAAAACACGCCAGCCGTCATCCATGGTGGTCCTTTTGCCAATATTGCCCACGGATGCAACAGTATTATGGCAACCAAAACAGCGGCCAAACTGAGTGATTATGTCGTAACCGAAGCAGGATTCGGAGCGGACCTTGGGGCTGAAAAGTTTTTGGATATCAAATCACGGGCAGGAGAATTCAATACGGATGCAGTGGTCATTGTCGCAACTGTACGTGCCTTGAAAATGCATGGCGGTGTCGGACTTGAGCAACTTAAAAAAGAAAATGTGGAGGTACTGAAAGCAGGCATGGAAAATCTGGAAAAACATATTGAAACGATTGAAACGTTCGGGCTTCCATTTGTTGTTGGCATCAACAAATTTCCAACTGATTCAAAAGCGGAAATCGATTTTATCAAATCATGGTGTGAAGCCAGAAATATTGATGCAGCGTTAACCGACGTACACGCTAACGGCGGGGCAGGGGGGACGGAGCTTGCCGAAAAAATTGTTGAAAAAGCTGATACGTCCACCCAAAATTTAAATTATGTATATGACTTGGATGATTCCCTTAAAGCAAAAATCAGGAAAGTTGCGCAAACTGTCTATGGCGCTGAGGATATTGAGCTATCAGCGGCAGCCCAAAAACAGCTCGCTTTTTATGAACAGCAAGGATGGGGAAAACTCCCAGTTTGTATGGCGAAGACACAATATTCGCTGTCAGATGATCCGGTCTTGCTCGGAAAACCGGAAAATTTCACAGTGACCATCAGGGAACTGCGGCCATCGATAGGAGCCGGGTTCATCGTTGTATTAACCGGCAACATGATGACCATGCCCGGATTGCCTGTAAAACCGGCGGCACTCAGCATGGATGTGGACCAGGATGGAAAAGTAATCGGGTTGTTTTAATGAATATGTCTGACAAAACAGCAGCAATCCGTGATTATGTATACAGTCTATTTAACGATGATGTAGCCGGACATGATTTTTTTCATATGAAGCGGGTTGCCCATATGGCAAAGGATATAGCTAGCCGTGAACAGGCTGACCTATTCATTTGTGAAGCAGCCGGCTGGGTTCATGATATCGGCGACCGCAAACTATTTTCCGACAGTGAACAAGCTTTAGAGGAATTGGAGCATTTTTTACAATCCATTCATTGCACGCATGAAGAGATCAACGGGATTCGGGCAGCTTCAAAAGATGTTTCGTTCAGTAAAGGAATCATACCGGCTACACTGGAAGGAAGGATTGTTCAAGATGCTGACAGATTGGATGCAATCGGGGCTGTCGGCATTGCACGGACGTTTGCCTACGGAGCTGCCAATGGACAATTACTCTGGCATGACAGCTGGGATAGACAGCAATCCACATCCATCCAACACTTTTATGATAAATTATTACGCTTGAAAGACATGATGAATACGGCAACTGGTGCCCAAATAGCTGCCGGACGTCATCAGTTTATGAAAAGCTACTTAAAACAATTTTTCCGAGAATGGCAGCAACATTAACACTCAAACACGGGAAGAAAGTGTTATCACCTTCTTCCCGTTTTAATTAATCACGTGCAACTTCTTCTTTTTCGATCCTGTCGTTGTGTAACAGCCAGTTATGCTGGAATATTTCTGTTACGGCCAGTAAAGCACCAGCCAGGACTGCTCCAAAGAAGGTTACAGCTGTATCAGTAAACAGCATGGCACCAAAGTAAACAATCAGAGTGCTGACGATAAAATCCACCCCGACACTGAGCCAATTCGTTTCTTCCCGCAACATCACTCTTTCCAAATAATAACCGACAAATGCTAATATAACACCGAGAATGATGGGCTGATACCAATACCCGAAATCGACATTCGGAAAAATCCATGAAGCAGCATACAACCCAATTGGACATATGAGTAATTTTACGATTAATCCTGCCATCTAACATGCCACCTTTATCGTTATATACAGATAGGGTTTGCCATAAAAGTGGAACTTATTCAACCAGATGCAGCTCAACTAACATTCAGACGGAAAAATACCCGACTGAATGAAGTTTCGCTTTATCCCGCATGTAACGGACAGTAATCCGCCAGAGAACGGCGGCTAACTGTCCCTAAATGCCCGATTCGGCTCGGGCCTGCACGACGCAGGTCACAAAGGCGTTGCCACAGGACGTGGCGCTTTTAGCCTTTGTTCCCCTGGAATGAAGTTTCGCTTTACTGAACTCTGCCTACCCCTATATAGCGTTCCTGCCAATAAGAATTATTCAGTTTGCTGATTTCAACGCCACTTGATTCACCGGCGTGAATAAATTTACCGTCACCAATATATATTCCCATATGGGATGGTCCCGGCTTATATGTTTCAAAAAAGACCAAATCCCCAACTGATGCGGTATCGACCTGTGTCGTGAAGTTCCATATATCGCTTACGGTCCGCGGCAGGGAAATACCTTCCGTCTGAAAAATGTGTTGAATGAAGCCGCTGCAATCAAATCCGCTTGGTGAATCACCGCCCCAGACATATGGTGTTCCAATTTGCGCACGCGCTTCTTCAATTGCCTGGGGATAGTTCGTGTTCGTTACCTCTACTTGTTTAACTTCTTGCGATGATTCCTCTTTTGATGTTTGAACTGCATCTTGTTCTTGCTCATCATCCTGTTGATTTTGCGAATTGTTTGTTGAAGGTTCTTCTTCATATAAAGCTTTCAGAGCATCATTGTCAATCAATTCCGTGCCATGTGCCTCCTCAGCTTTTTCAAGCGCCTTGTGGGTAAGTGGCCCATAAATGCCGTCAATTTCACCTTTATAGTAGCCAAAATAGTCGAGGGCGCGCTGGACGATTTTAACATCAGAACTTGCCATACCTGGATGGATAGATCCAGACATATCTTCCAGCTGTTCTTTGTATTGCTTCTTTTCTTCATCAATAACGGTGTTTATTGTTTTCAGATTGGCCTTTCCAGTAATTGTCAGATTGTGTTTTTCCTGAAATTTTTTCAATGCATGTTCCGTTAAAACACCATATTTACCGTCAATTTTATCATCAAAATAGGATAATTTATTCAGTTTATGCTGCAGGATTCTTACGGTCTCACCATGCTGTCCGTATTGTAATTGTTCTGCCTCCAGCAATTGATCATTTTGAAGTACAGGATATGCATCAACGTAGACTGCAAACGGCTGACTCAGCACGTAGCTGTACAGGACAGATTGTTTCACTACATGCTCGATCGTACCATTCAGCATGCAAATATCCCCTTTCATGTGTGTCTGCTTTTAAAGATTTATGTCTGTTTCAGCCTGATTATGCGCCAGCCAGTTTACGTTTGTGTTACAATGGATTAAATTATGATGATACATAAGCATATGTGTATTATGATTGATAAACGAGGTGAGAATAATGCTGACAGATGAGCAGGGTTATTTAGATTTATGCAGATACATACTTAAAAACGGAACAAAAAAGACGGATCGGACCAATACGGGCACTTATTCTGTATTCGGGCAGCAAATGCGGTTTGATCTCAGCGAAGGCTTTCCGCTATTAACGACCAAAAAAGTACCGTTTCGTCTTGTTGCCAGTGAATTGCTCTGGTTCATAAAAGGTGACACAAATATCCGGTATTTACTGCAGCATAACAATAACATATGGAATGAGTGGGCTTTTAAACAATGGATTGAAAGCAGTGACTATGATGGTCCGGACATGACTGACTTTGGAAATCGCAGTCAGCAGGACTCTGAATTCAGTCAGCTTTATCAGGAACAAATGAATATTTTCAAAGATAAAATATTGAACGACCGCGCGTTTGCGGAACGATATGGTGATTTGGGCAATGTATATGGAAAACAATGGCGTGCCTGGAAAACGTCGCAAAACGAAACCATCGATCAACTGAAAGAAGTGATCCAATCAATACGTCATCATCCTGATTCACGCCGACATATCGTTTCGGCCTGGAATCCGGAAGATGTCCCGAATATGGCATTGCCGCCTTGTCATACACTGTTTCAGTTTTATGTGGCGGATGGAAAACTGTCATGCCAATTGTATCAGCGCAGTGCCGACATGTTTCTGGGTGTGCCATTCAATATTGCCAGTTATGCACTGCTTACTTATTTAATGGCACATGAATGCGGATTGGAGCCAGGGGAATTTGTTCAGACTTTGGGAGACGCTCATATTTATACCAATCATGTTGAGCAGGTTAAGACACAGCTGGGCCGCGCCGTTAGAGCATTCCCAACGCTTAAAATCAACGAGGAAAAAGACACGGTTTTCGACTTTGAACTCTCTGATTTTGAAATAATCGATTACAACCCGCATCCATCCATTAAAGCACCGATTGCTGTTTAAACAAAGGGGCCGTGAAATATATGATTTCTTTGCTTGTCGCCATGGACCGGAATCGTGTCATCGGTTATCAGAATGACTTGCCATGGCATCTGCCAAACGATTTAAAATTTTTTAAGCAGAAAACGATCGGTCATACAATTATCATGGGAAGAAAAACGTTTGAATCAATTGGCAAACCACTTCCCAAACGAACTAATGTTGTTATTACGAGACAGAAGAGCAGCCGATTTCCAGAGGGGATTGATGTGATCCGCGACATCAATACTGTGTTCGACTGGAACCGCCAGCATCCTGCAGAAGAACTTTTTGTGATTGGCGGTGAGGAGATTTTCAAACAGGTTTTGCCGCATGCTGATCGTATGTATATTACCCTGGTTGACAACGTTTTTCAGGGTGATACATACTTCCCGAAGTTTTCGGAAACAGAGTGGCAATTAACAGCCAAAGAAAAGGGGGAGAGGGACAATAAAAATCTTCACGACCATTATTTCTTACAATATGATCGGCAAGGTGATTGATTTATGCGTATTTGTGGCGTGATCCTTTCCGGCGGGAAATCATCCAGGATGGGAACAACCAAAGCGTTTCTGGAATTAGACGGAAAGCCCGCTATCACACATATCGCTGACGAATTAAAAAAAACAAGTCAACATGTAATGGTCATTACGAATGAGCCGGCAGACTATCAGTTTCTCGGGCTGGAATTATACCGTGACAGGTACACAAACATGGGACCGCTGGCCGGCATCGAAACAGCTATTTATCATATTGATGCGGATGTTTATATTTTTAGTGCATGTGACATGCCATATATCCATCATGATGTTTATCAACATTTAATGCGGTCATTGAATTACAATGATGCCGTTATACCGATTTATAATGATAGAATGCATCCGTTATCCGGCATTTATACTAAAAATGTGCTGCCGCAAATCCAGATGCTGCTTGATAACGACCAGCGAAAAATACGAGCGTTATTTGATCATATTACGGTCAATTATGTATCCGACTATAACGGGATTCCAAAGCATGTTTTGGATAAGCATTTTTTTAATATGAACAATCCGGACCAATACGAAATGGCCAAACAATTTTAAAGGATGACGAGCCCTTTTTAAGTTGCCTAACAGCATTCCGTCATGTTACACTTTTATCAGTTTCAAGGCTGTCCGCAGTCAAATGTTGAACGTCGGATATCGTGAATTGTTTGCTTGGATACATCATCATATATTTAAAGAAGGTGTCATAAATGGCGAATATTGGTTTTCCCGGGCTTATTTTGATTTTGGTGATTGCATTGGTTATTTTTGGCCCTAAAAAACTTCCGGAAATTGGAAAAGCTGCCGGAAATACGCTGCGGGAATTTAAAAAATCAGCACAGGATTTAACGAGTGACGTTTCTGATGAAGTCAAGGAGACAAAAGACATTGTAAAAGATGATCAAAACAAATAATTATTCGGAGTGATCATAAATGGGATTAGGTAATATCGGTATTCCCGGGCTAATTTTAATTCTGATTATTGCTTTAATCGTTTTCGGTCCGTCCAAATTACCCGAAATCGGTAAAGCTGTCGGCAGTTCATTAAAGGAATTTAAAAAAGCGACCAAAAGTATTGGGTCAGATGATTCCGGTGAAAATAATCAATCTTCACGGAAATGAGCGACTTGACAAAGGTGTAGGGGATTAACCTTACATCTTCTTTTATGCTTGGATTGGGAGCGTGCGCAATGTCTGAAGAACAACGAATCGATAATGAAAAAGAGATGAACGTCGTAGGTCATTTGTCCGAACTCAGGAACCGCCTCATTGTGACAGCAGTTTTTTTCATTATATTTTTTGTCATAGGCTTTATATATGTTGATATCATTTACGGTTTTATTGAAAACGATTTGCCGTTCAAACTGAGTGTCACCGGTCTGACTGATCTGATATCCGTTTATTTAACACTGGCAGGTGTTGTGGCGGTAATCGGTACTTTGCCGATATTTTGTCTGCAAATCTGGCTGTTTATCAGACCCGGGCTGACTAAACCTGAACGGAAAGCGACACTGATGTATGTTCCGGCAATTTTTATTTTATTTATTGCAGGAATCGTTTTCGGGTATATCATTTTTGTGGAACTGATTATACCGTTCCTCCTTTCCTTAAATGATGGGATGTTCAATGAAATCTTCACATACGACCGGTATTTCAAGCTGTTATTCCGAATCGTCATCCCATTTGCCTTATTTTTTGAAATACCGATTGTTGTCATGTTTTTGACACACCTCGGTATTATGACACCTGATTTTATGCGGAGAACACGAAAGTATGCGTATCTGATACTTGTCATAATTGGTGCGTTAGTAACGCCGCCGGATTTTGTTTTACAACTTGTTGCAGCAGTACCGTTAATTCTTTTATATGAAATAAGTATCTATCTTTCCGGAATCATTTACCATAAAAAACTGAAAAAGCATCGGGAATTTATGGAGAATGACAATCTTAATTAAGTATGAGGTGTCTGGCACATGCGTTCATTTTATCATTATGCATTAACATACAGAGGGAAAAAAGAACCGGATGATAAAGGCCGCTTGGCTGATTGGATGTTTTATGACCATGAATTTCCGAAGCAGTCTGCTGACTACCATGAAATCAGCAATTACCTGGAGTGGAACAGTCCATTTACCAACGCTTTATCCGTATTTGATGAGCTCTGGGACGCGTATAAGCTGAACGATCTGGAATAGTCCTTTTCTCCGGGGCCAGTCATGTAAAGGTCAGCTGCAAAATATCATGAAAAGCAACCCTTTTATCCGGTTCATTAAGCCTGTTTAAGACGACACTGCCTGTTTGACTGTCCAGTTTCGTGACCACCCCTATTAGTTCTTTAATCGTGCCGCTTTCATATATATGCAGACAAATAGGGGATTGAAGCTCAAACGCCTCAAGCAGCTGATCATTCAATAATTCAACCTGCTGTTCGTCAAGAACGGGCTTTGAGCTTTTCCCATCTTCCATCCACATTTCTTTTAACAATTCGATATGTTCCGGCAGCATGAGTGAAGTCCACTTGATGTTGCCTCGATCATTTGGCATCTTCATCACCTCTTTCAATAGTATATACGAACATACATTCTTTATCAACTTTGGAATCATGAAAACATTAATTAAACAAACGATTGATCAATATAACAGTAAACTGTCAGTAGGGAAATCAGTTGATAAATTAACAGTTAGTTCGCATAATAGCCATCATTTCCTCGTTTTTCGCCAAAATTTTTATCTGGATGTAACATTATGTTGGTTCATGCGGTTGCCCGGGAAATATTATTTAGTTGAATGAAAGATATTCACGAATTCGTCATAGATCCATACCTTTAAAAGGCCTTTAATCCCTTATAATAAACATATAAACGTAATGAAAGAAAGGGGATAATAATGTTTCCGGCAATTGTGTTTGGCAGCATACTTGCAGGTACAATCGGTTTTATCATCACAGCAGAAGTGGCAAGCGAATAAACATATTAAGCCTTTGCTGATCGTCCGGCAAAGGCTTATTTGTATCATGCCATCCAGGACTCTTTCGATAAATACTTGTCTGGCACACGTTACATCCCAATTTTCCTAACTATTGACAGATAACAGCCTACACCCTTCTGTATCAATCACGTACAATAACCTAAGAGAGTGATTTAAAGGGGGAGGAGCAATCATGGTATGGCCAATTCAACAGCAGCGTCCAACGAACGTTATGCCGCCGCGTCAAGGATTTTTACCGGGAAGACCGCCCCAGCAGCCTTCTTCAGGTGGAATAAAGCAATGGTTATCATCCCAAACTGCGCAAAATCTGTTATCACCGGAACGAATCAGTGGCTTCTCACAAAAGCTGAATAATGTCCAACAAGTGTTAAAGGTCGTTCAATCTGCAGCTCCGATCGTCAAGCAATACGGACCAATGGTGAAAAATTTGCCGGCATTAATCAGTATGATGAAAGCATTAAATGAAAGCAATTATGAAATTGATGATGAGGATACAGATGCTGACCAGTCCGACCATAAAGAAGAAGATTCGGAAATACCTGATGCAGAAACAGAAATTGTAGATCTGGCTGAGACGGATGGGTCAGAAACAGTGAAGTCTGGTGAATCAACGCCCAAATTGTTCGTTTGATCGGTCGGACATTAATTCATTCAAGCAAACGATTTGATTTTTATTGTTAAAAACGAAAAAATAAGGTTAAGATAACCATGAATGGAGGTATTTTATGACGACCGAACTGGCAACATTTGCTGGCGGGTGCTTCTGGTGCATGGTTGAGCCATTCGATCAGCGTCCGGGTATTGAAAGTGTTGTTTCGGGTTATACCGGCGGACACGTCGAGAACCCGACATATGAACAGGTTTGCTCGAATACAACCGGTCATGTTGAGGCGGTACAAATTACATTCAACCCTGACATAATGCCATATGAAGAACTTGTCAATACATTCTGGCAGCAAATCGACCCAACTGATGCCGGCGGACAGTTTAATGATCGCGGGGAGTCGTATCAAACGGCTATTTTCTACCATAATGACAATCAGCGGCAAATTGCTGAACAATCCAAACAAAAGCTTGAGAAAAGCGGAAAATTTGCAAAACCGATCGTGACACCGATTCTCCCTGCGAAAACGTTTTACCGGGCAGAGGAAGAACATCAGGATTACTATAAAAAGCAGTCTTTTCATTACCGCTTGTACAAAAAAGGATCAGGAAGAGAAGACTTTATAAAAGAAAATTGGAAACAGAGGACCGACAAATCCGAATTGAAGGCAAAACTCACGCCAATCCAGTACAGTGTGACACAGGAAAACGGGACTGAAACACCTTTTGCCAATGAATACTGGGATAACGAAGAAGAAGGGATTTATGTGGATCTCATTTCAGGAGATGTCCTATTTTCATCACGTGACAAATATGATGCAGGCTGCGGATGGCCAAGCTTTACCAAACCAGTTGACCCATACCAGATTGAAGAAAAAACGGATACAAGCCATGGCATGATTCGTACCGAGGTCAGAAGCAAAAATGCCGATTCCCACCTGGGACATGTGTTTGAAGATGGGCCACAGGATAAAGGCGGCCTTCGTTACTGCATGAATTCAGCAGCCATGAAATTTATACCAAAAGAGGAAATGAAAGAAAAAGGCTACGAAAACTATTTATACCTATTTGATTGAGTTTATTATAATATTATTATGTAAACTAGATTAGGGAGGGTTAATGTGATTCATTTGAAGTGGGAAGATAATGAAACGGTTAAAACCATTGAATGTGTCCATGCAGACGCTGAAAAATTTGTTGTTCACAATAAATTGACACCAGGGAATCAATATGAAGTCAAAAATGAAACGGATGAATTTTACTTCATTATTGATAATAGTAATCGCATTGGCGGATTTTACAAAGACTATTTTAAAGAAGTGGAATAACAGGCCGTACAGCTTGTTATTCCACTTCCTGATATTTCCGAACTACCAATATAAATTCGCCAGCATAATTCCGAGTGTCTCCTGATAAATCTCCTCAAACTGACTAAATGGCAGCGGATTAATGCCACTACCCAATTCAACCGTAAAGCCCGGACGTCTGAATTCCTGGATAAACCAGTCTTTATAACCGGCATAACTGTCTATATAGCGTATTGGTTGATAACCGCTCACACGGGCGTATTCATTTACGATCGATTCTGAAGCAGGCGGTTCCATGCCTTCATAACCCCAGTAAATGACCTCATCCTGGGTATGAAACGCGTTCATCCGTGAAAAATTCCGTTCTTCAGCTAAATCCGCCATGGCGACTGCCTCAGGTTCCGATAATGGATGGGGACCTGGATAGTCTCTGGGCTGCGGCGAATCAGGTTTCCGGGCTGCTTCTATTTCCCAATGTGCCGGGTACTGATTATTCAAGTCAACACCAGCTATATTGGCTTTCCAGTTTGAAAAATCCGGGTTTTGATTATTGAGCGCCAAAACGTGATTCTGGTAATCCCCGGCTGCGGATGCGCCTTCAAGCACTAGATTAACCCCATCCGGATTAACCATGGGCACAACGGATAAATTTGTTTCCAAAAGATTGGGAAGCAAATCCAGTCCTCTAATTGACGCTCTGTTCGTCAAAGAACGTGCATATTCATTTATAAAACGCATAATCACCGGAGTTGTTATCCATTCATTGGCATGAAATGAGCCGTTCAGATGAGCTTGTTTTTCTCCGGTGCCTATCTGTAATTCAAGGATATCTTTTCCCATTACTGAACTGCCGATTGTCTGTTGAAAAATAAATGGATATACAGCGAGCAGCCGATCAATATCGCGTATCATTTTATCAAATGTATAGTGATCAAAATCCGCTATGACTAAATGGTTGACACGTTCCGGGATAACAATTTGCTGGCCAATTTGCAGGCTTTGTGTATTAATAGACGGATTTGCCAATTGCAGCATATCGACTGGAATATTTCGTTCCATTGCAATGCTCCACAATGTCTCACCTGCCGCTATTTGATAAGAACGATCCATATACCCAGGTATCTTGACTGTCTGGCCGATCATTAACTGATTGGCGTTCACTTGCGGGTTTGATTGTTCAATCAGGACTAACGGGACATCAAACAATTCACTGTAAGACTGAAATGAATCATTCGGGCGGATTATGACTTCCATTAAAATCGCTCCTCTATTTTTCCGGATAGTAAATCATATGTGTCATCGCCCATGGATGTGTGATCTTACTTGAAACAGAACTTAATCTTCGGTACCATTATGAATAGAAATTGTGTTGGTCTTTATCCCGCATGTAATGGTCAGTAACCCGCCAAAAGACGGCGGCTAACTGACCCTAAATGTCCGATTCTGCTCAACTAACATTCAGTGGGGGAAAAGCGCCACCACTGAATGAAGTTTCGCTTTATTCTTTAAGGAGGAGATTTACTTGGCCTTTGTCATAACATCACCTTGTATAAATGAAAAATCAGGAGAATGTGTCGAAGTTTGTCCTGTTGACTGTATAGAAGAAGGTAAAGACATGTTTTATATTGATCCCGATATTTGTATCGATTGCGGGGCATGTGAAGCTGTTTGCCCGGTCGAAGCGATTTACATGGAAGATGAAGTGCCTGAAGAAGAAGAGAAATTCATTGAGTTGAACCGCAAGTTTTTTGAAGAGACATAGACAAAAGCCGCTATCAGGTGTGATAGTGGCTTTTTCTTTTTTTAACGAGAAGAAACGCCCCCACTGAATGAGGTTTCACTTTTCCCGCATACAATGGTCAGTAACCCGCCAAAAGACGGCGGCTAACTGACCCTAAATGCCCGATTCTGTTCAACTAACATTCAGTGGGGGGAAAAGCGCCCCCGCTGAATGAAGTTTCACTTTATGGAAAAATGTCTGTAGCCTTTTTCATCTTGCTGCGTGTCAACTTGCATATCTTCAACTTTAATAGCTGGATTGAACCCTTTCTTTAATTCATTTAAAAATGTATTAACCTGATGGTCATTACCTTCAACTTCTAATTCAACCGTCCCGTCTGATTTATTTTGAACCCATCCATTCACATTATATTGAACAGCTTTCTGCTGAGCGGTAAATCTGAAACCCACTCCCTGTACCCGGCCGCTTACGATGACATGTGCATGCATACTTACCATCTCCTTTTCCAGTCGTTCCATAGTTAAGCAACATGATTTTTATCTTTATACCAAAGAATTATTCAAACAGTCAATCAAATCTTTTCGACAATACTGTTACCGAATTTCCGTGATAATTGTCACATAAATTCAAAATTCTCTACAGTTTTATTTGTTCGTACTATTAGTGAATGATATGCTGTTTATCAACAGAGGAAAACTATCTAATGGTAGAAGTATCTACTAGTCTATCACAGAGAGGTGAATTACAATGTCAGGTCCTGCCCTTAAGCATGTCGACAGTCATACCGCCATACATGAAGCAGCATTGAACGAGGCAATAGAGCTGACAAACATGCTCGACAACCTTTACCAGGATAATCAAAAAGAAAAGGCGCTGGAATTAGCATACGTGCTTGTCGAACAATGGGAAACAAGAACGCTGGCACATGCCGATGCGGAGGAAGAAGGATTATACAAGGATCTGGTCGAGGAACACCCCGAACTCAAAGAAGATATTGTCGCTTTGACACGGGATCATGATTTATTACGGCTGATTGTCGATGAAATTAGACATAAACTTCCAGAAAATGGGATTAATGATGCCATTATACAACGTTTCCAATCCTTAATTATCGTTGACGAAATCCACAACGTTAAAGAAATGGAAGTGCTTCCTGACCACGATCACTGATTCAAACAGGCCAAGATGGAGGTGACGAGATTTGAGTTCTGAACAAACATCATCCATTCAGGAACAACCGATGCGCATCATTTTGCCAAAACTGTATCAAGCGATAACGAATAAATTGGAAGAGCAGCATAACATCCACCCGTATGATATTCAGGCAAAAGTACAGACGGATACTTCGGGTTATCAGGTGATCGTTTACTTTGGTGATGGTTTTGCACATAAGGAGTCACACTATTTTTCCAATGAAGCAATTGAAAACATGAATCACAACGTCATTGAATTTATTGAAAAGATTGGGGATGCCTGTAAAGAAGTTATGATTGCTGATTACTTTAAAATGATGCGGCCGAAGTAACTTCCAGACAAAAGGAGTGCATAAGCATGTTCTTATTTGAAGATGAAGCAAATATCGTCCAGGACCGCGAAGATCTGCTTTCCATTCTGAAAATGCGTTTCGGCGAAATCCCGCCTAAAATCATAGAATCAATTTATGATGTTAAATCATATGAAACACTGGAACGCTTGATATTAGTTGCCTCCAACGTTCCGAGTCTGAAAATATTTCTCGAGGAACTGGAGGAAGGCGAAGGAAGTTTCCGGATATTAGGCGACCGTTTTAACCCGATTGAAGCACAACATGGAGAGGGTGGAACAGATGGAGAAAAATAAAAATAAACTTTTTGAGAAATTAAAGCATATCAAACCAGGCAGCAGGTTTAATGAAGGCTGGACTGAAGAAAGCCCGCGTCCGCGTGATTCCGAAGATATATACCGCAGAAGATGGCAGCATGATAAAGTTGTTCGTTCGACACACGGTGTGAATTGTACAGGCTCATGCAGCTGGAAGATCTATGTGAAAGACGGTATTATCACATCGGAAACACAGCAGACTGACTACCCGAGCACAGGGGACGACTTTCCGGAATATGAGCCGCGCGGATGTCCGAGGGGAGCCAGTTTTTCCTGGTACACATACAGTCCCATCAGAGTGAAATATCCATACGTAAGAAGCGATTTATACGAACTATGGAAAGAAGAACGTCAAAACGGCGCTGATGCTGTCGAAGCATGGGACAATATTGTCAGTGATCCTGAAAAGCGCAATAAATATGTTAAAGCCCGCGGGAAAGGCGGTTTTGTGCGTGCAACCTGGCGGGATATGAGTGAAATGATTGCAAGCGCGACCATTCAAACGATTAAGAAATACGGCCCCGATCGTGTTGCCGGCTTTAGTCCAATCCCAGCGATGTCAATGGTCAGTTATTCAGCTGGAACCCGTTTCCTGTCATTAATCGGTGGAACGATATTAAGCTTTTACGACTGGTATGCTGACTTGCCGCCAGCTTCCCCGCAAGTCTGGGGCGAGCAGACTGACGTACCCGAAAGTGCTGACTGGTATAACTCCAAATACTTCATCATTTGGGGAACAAACCTGCCGCAAACCCGGACGCCGGATGCTCACTTTATGGTGGAAGCAAGGTATAACGGTACCAAAGTAGTCGGCGTCAGCCCAGATTATGCAGAATATGAGAAATTTGCCGATATCTGGCTGCCTGCAAAAGCAGGAACTGACGCAGCCCTTGCGATGGCTATGACACATGTTATCCTAAAAGAATTTTATGTGGATAAAGAAACACCTTATTTTAATGCTTATGCCAAAAAATATACCGATTTGCCATACCTGGTTATCCTGGAAGAAAAAAACGGGGGATATAGAAGTGACCGTTTCCTTCGTGCATCCGACATAAATAATGAGCATGAACTCGGTGAATGGAAAACCTTGGTATGGGACGGTGAAACAGATCAGCTGGAAACACCGAATGGCAGCATGGGGTTCCGCTGGGATGGGGGAAGCAAATGGAATCTGCAATTAAATAAAGAGGATGGTAGTCTGATCGAACCGGAACTGAGTTTCATAGACAAATCGGATGAAACCGTGATGGTAGATTTTCCTTACTTTGCCGAAAAAGAAGGGGACCTTGTTAAACGCGGTGTACCGGTTAAAAACATTCAGGATATTAATGGCAATACCGTAAAAGTGACAACAGTCTATGACTTGATGATGGCACACACGGGTGTTGGACGCGGTCTTCCTGGTGATTATCCAGCTGACTATAATGATCCGAAACCTTATACACCGGCATGGCAGGAATCGATTACCGGTGTCAATAAAAACCATGTCATCAAGGTTGCAAAAGAATTTGCCGACAATGCCGAACGGACGAAAGGAAAATCGATGATCGCTTTAGGCGGCGGGACAAACCATTGGTTCCACAGTGACCAAATCTATCGTGCCATTTTGAATCTAGTATTACTAACAGGTTCTCAAGGTGTCAATGGCGGCGGTTGGGCCCATTATGTCGGACAGGAAAAGGTACGTCCACAGGAAGGGTGGCAGCAAGTTGCTTTTGCAGGCGACTGGCAAAAGCCGCCGCGGCATCAAAACGGCACATCCTATTTCTATTTTGTTACCGACCAATTCCGTTATGAGGCTCTGCCGGATGACAATGAAAAAACGGAATGGGGAAGCAAATATAATGCGATGCACCCGGCGGATTTCAATGCATTATCGGCAAGGCTTGGCTGGCTTCCTTCGTATCCACAGTTTTCCCAAAACTCGATTGATCTCGTGAAGGAGAGCCGTGAGCGGGGAGCACAGACCGAACAGGAAATTATCGATGATATTGTCAGCCAAATCAAAGACGAAAAAATCGATTGGGCCATCGAAAATCCAGACGACCCGCGAAACTTCCCGCGCGTATTTTTCAATTGGCGCTCCAACCTGCTGGGCGACAGCGGAAAAGGGCACGAGTTTTTCGTTAAGCATCTGGTCGGCGGTGACAATCAGGTACTGGCTGAGCCGGAGAATTCATGGCAGCCGGAAACTGTTAAAACTGAAGAGGAAGTACCGACCGGAAAAGCTGATTTACTCGTCAGTGTCGATTTTCGCATGACAAGTTCAGGGCTGTTTTCTGATATTGTATTGCCTGCTGCTACATGGTATGAAAAATATGATATTAGCAGTACGGACCTGCATCCATTCGTACACCCGTTCAATGCCGCCATTTCACCGCCTTGGGAAGCTAAAAGCGATTGGAATACGTTCCGGGAAATCAGCAAGGTGTTTTCAGAGCTTGCTGAAGAACACCTGCCGGCAACTGAAGAACTCGTTACCTCCCCACTTGGGCATGATACACCAGGGGAAATTGCACAAGCACTCGGGAAGGTCAAAGATTGGCGAAAAGGTGAAGTAGAGGCAATACCAGGTAAAACAATGCCAAGCATGAAAGTGGTTGAACGCGATTATCCGAATGTCTATCAAAAAATGACGACAATCGGACCATTGATCAAAAAAGGTTATGGCGGAAAAGGTGTTACCATTCCGGGCGAAGAAGTGTATGAAGATTTAGGAAAAAGACTCGGAAATTCAAAACGTGAAGGAATCGGAAAAGGGCATCCTGATTTATATACGGATGTACAAGCAGCGAATGCTATTTTGGCGATGTCCGGTGCTACAAACGGTAAGCGCGCTGTTGCCGGCTGGAAATCACTCGAAGCCAAAACCGGACAAAAACTGGAAGAGATTGCACAGCCTCGGGCAGAAGAAGACCATACACTGAGAGATTTAAGCATTCAGCCGCGCAATGCTATTTCAACACCGGTATGGAGTGGACTGGAGAAAGATCATCGCCGTTATTCACCGTTTACCGTCAATACGGAATACAACATTCCATGGCGAACGTTAACCGGACGGCAAAGCTTTTATCTCGACCATGAGGTGATGCTCGATTATGGTGAAGGGTTACCATTGTATTTGCCGCCTTTACGATACGGACCTTTCCTGAAAAAGGAAGAAGGTGTGGAAGAAAACGAAAATAAATCAATTACCGTGAGATACCTGACACCACACCAAAAATGGGGTATCCATACGATGTTCACAGATACAACCAATATGTCGACGTTGTTCAGAGGATGGCAGACCATCTGGATGAACGAAGAGGATGCTGCTTCCATCGATCTAAAGGATAACGATTTTGTAGAAGTATACAACCGCAATGGCGCGATTGCAGCAAGAGTTGTTGTGACCTACCGGATACCTAAGGGTATGGCTTACATGTACCATGCACAGGATCGAACATTAGGTGTTCCTGCTACATCCATCAGTAAAAATGGCGGCAAAAGACGTGGCGGAACCCATAATAGTGTGACAAGGGTGACGCTTAAAGGGACACACATGATTGGTGGCTATTCACAATTAAGCTATGGATTCAATTATTATGGACCGACCGGACATCAGCGGGACACAATAGCCGTTATCAGAGCTTTGAAGGAGGTAGATTGGCTTGAAAATTAAAGCACAAGTCGCAATGGTGATGCATTTGGATAAATGTATCGGCTGCCATACTTGCTCCGTTACATGCAAAAACACATGGACGAATCGGCCCGGAACAGAATACATGTGGTTTAATAATGTTGAAACACGGCCAGGGACCGGTTATCCGAAAAGATGGGAAGATACTGAGCGTTTTAAAGGCGGCTGGACCCTGAAGAATGGAAAACTGCAGCTCAAAGCCGGCGGACCGATTTCCAAGCTGATGAACATTTTTTACAACCCGGACATGGCCACAATGGATGATTATTATGAGCCATGGACATACAACTATCAGCATTTGATTAACAGTCCTAAAAGCGAACATCTTCCTGTGGCAAGACCGCAATCAGTCATTACAGGTGAATACATCGACAAACCGGAATGGGGCTCAAACTGGGACGATGATCTGGCCGGCGGAACTGAGACGGTATCACAGGATCCGACGGTCGAAAAGCTGCAGGAACACATTTCGATGGAATATGAAAAAACATTTATGATGTATTTGCCAAGAATCTGTGAACATTGCCTGAACCCATCATGTGTTGCCTCATGTCCATCAGGTGCATTGTACAAACGTGATGAAGACGGTATTGTACTGGTTGATCAAGAAGCATGCCGCGGCTGGCGCTTTTGCATGAGCGGATGCCCTTATCATAAAGTCTATTACAACTGGAACACACATAAAGCTGAAAAATGCAATTTCTGCTATCCACGGACTGAAGCAGGACTGCCGACAATCTGTTCAGAAACATGTGTTGGACGAATCCGCTACATTGGTGTCGTGCTGTACGATGCAGACAAAGTGAAAGAAGCAGCTTCTGTTGAAGATCCGCAAGACTTGTATGAAGCACAACTTTCTGTATTTCAGGATCCATTCGATCCAGAAGTCATTGAGGAAGCAAAGAAAGCAGGCATTAATGATGAATGGATTGAAAGTGCACAAAAATCGCCTGTTTACAAAATGGCCATGAAATGGAAAATTGCACTTCCATTACATCCGGAATACCGCACATTGCCAATGGTTTGGTATGTGCCGCCGCTAAGTCCGATCATGAATCATATTACAAACGAAGATGATTTAAGCACTGACGGCTATATTCCGGCTGTCGATCAAATGCGGATCCCAGTTGAATACCTCGCTTCCATTCTGGCGGCTGATGATACGAAAGTCATCCGCAAAGTATTGCTTAAATTGACCGCCATGCGGGTACTTATGCGTGGAAAAACCGTCGGAGGCGTTGATGAGTTCAGACAGAGTGAATTGCTGAAAGAAGCCGATACAACACCTGAAGAACTTGAAGACATGGCACGTCTTTTGGGAATTGCCAAATATGATGAACGATTCGTCATCCCAACCGGCAGAAGAGAAATGGACGATGACCTGTATTACGCACAGGGAGCTTGCAGTCTTGAAGATCTGGCTCCGCCTGAAGGTATGGCATCCTTGATCGGAGGGAACCGTTAATGGATAGTCAGGAGCGCACGCTGCTCATAATTGGCTCCCGCTTACTTGCTTATCCAGCTGATGATTTCAGAAGCGAACTTCATGATATTAATGCGTGCATCGAAGAAGATATAACGTCATCCGAGTTACGCAGCAAACTTAAGACAATCGTTACAACATTTAACATCTTTATGCTTGAAGACTTAAGAAAACTATATGTATCGACTTTTGATCTGAGGGCTAAAAACGGTCTTTACTTGACCGCTCATGAACTTGGCGACAGTAACAAAAGGGGAGCTGCCCTGATAAAAATGCAAAAAATCATCAATCAGGCTGGCTATGATCGCATCGATGATGATCTGGCCGATTATATTCCAATGTTATTTGAATTCCTGGCTGTTGCACCATACAGCCAGGATAATGAACGGTTAATACGCCGTCTCGCAGTTGCCGTTCAGCGGATAATGGAAAATTTACCCGATGAGAACCCATATTTCAATTTTTTGCAAGTTTTAATGGATGTCGTTTTTCCGCGGCCAACCAAAAAGGAAATTGAAAGACTGGAATTTGAGCGGGAAGAAGCAGATTTGGAAGAATTACCGTATCCAATCATGTATGGGTGAGGGAGTAATTTTAGCGGAACTATTACAGCCTTCCGCTGAAAATCCCTCACCTCAAAGGAGGGTTAACGTGTGAGTGAAATATTCTGGTGGGTTATTTTCCCTTATGCATGTCTGATCATCATGGTATTTGGCTTATTGTATCGTTTTGCATTTCGACAGTTGACATGGGCTGCACCATCTACGGAATTCTTTGAAAAAAAATGGCTGCGGCTTGGATCACCTTTGTTTCATTGGGGCGTAATCTTTGCTTTTTTTGGTCACGTTATGGGAATTGTCATACCAATGGAATTTTATGAAGCGATTGGCGTTTCTGATCATTTGTACCATATGGGTGCTGTTTATGGCGGTTCGTTGGCTGGTATTGCCATGGTTGCCGGGCTGATTATTCTGCTGATTCGGAAAATGGTGTTTAATCCTGTCAGAGTGCATGCGACATTTGCGGATTTCTATTCTGTTATCGCACTACTTATCATTGCTGCTATCGGGACGTTTATCACGCTATTTGGAAATTATACGCCAAGCGAGTTTGACTACCGGACAGCGATCGGACCTTGGTTCAGGAGTTTATTCGTCCTGAATCCGCAGTATCAGCTGATGACGAATATTCCGTTTATTTTTAAGCTGCATACACTGCTTGGCTTTGGCCTGTTTGCTTCGATCCCTTTTACACGGCTGGTGCATTTTTACAGCATTCCCGTGGCATATCCAACAAGAGCACCACAGCAATACCGGTCGAGAGCACAGTATAAAAAGAAAAGCAGCTGATGTTTTAATAGGAAAAGAACCGAAAGCAATCATATTGTTTTCGGTTCTTTTTTTATTTACGTTAAATTGGAAACAGCTCTGTTTGATTCCACAAAATTTTACAGCTGGAGCTTACTGCTGTTAAGGCGGGACAAATGGTTCTCATAATTTATAGGATTGGAAAATGGTATCGAAATCATTTAAAATTAAATTATGAAACTTTTTACTGACTTTTTTCGTAATAGAAATATACATCATAATCTGATCATGTGACAGCATTTTTCATAAATTATGGGAGCTGACAAATATGCGACGTTTTTTTCAATTTATGTTACAGACAATGATTGGCGCCTCGACAGCCGTTCTGACTGGTTTAATCAGTTTTTTTGTTTTTAATGCCGCTTTCCTGATGTCGGGCTTGTATGCTCTCATTGGTGGAAGTGCCGGTTATTTTGTAACAAAACAACTCATGCATGTTCGCTTCCTCAGAAAAGAAGGGCTAACCCGAAAGGAATATAAATACATCAAAGAAAACCTCATTGAAGCTAAAGCAAAAATCAAACGCCTCCAGCGCACATTTCGGGGCATCCGCAGCTGGCAGCAGGCAAAACAATACATTGAGGTGCTCGTCACTGTAAGGAAAATTTATGCCAATACTAAAAAAGAACCGCGCCGTTTTTATCAAGCCGAACCGTTTTACTATAAACATCTGGATTCCCTTGTGACATTAATGGAAAAATATGCTTATTTGAAATCACAGCCTTCCCGCACCCGAGAAATGAATGAATCATTAAAGGAAACACATCAAACCATCACTGAGTTGGATGGACACATCAAAAAGGATTTACATCTGATGCTCCAGGATGACATGAACACACTTCACTTTGAATTGGATGTAGCCAATCAATCCATTGGCCACATCCGAAAGCATGAAAGCGAGGCATCGAAATGAACGAAAATGACAATCTGCAGCATACAAATGATATTGATGATCTGCTGGCAAATCCATTTAGTACACAGCAAAACCAGGACACTGATACCAATGATAAAACCAAGCCGGACAAGCTGATCGATCAGCTGCCTGAAGAAAGCCGGCAAAAAGCAATGCAGTTAGCCAGTCAAATTGACCCAAACAATTACCAGTCGATTACCCAGTATGGGACAGAGGCACAATCCAAACTACTCAATTTTTCCCATTCAATGCTGGAACATGTGCAAAAAAATGATACAGGGGAAATTGGGAATATTCTGGAAGACCTGATGAAAAAACTGGAGCAGGTTAACCCTGACGAGTTGAAGCCGGAGAAACGGGGTATATTATCCCGTATGTTTGGCAAGATTTCGAATTCCATCAACGAAATCCTTTCCAGGTATCAGAAGACAGGGGCACAGATTGACCGCATCAGTGTAAAGCTCGACAATTATAAAAATGTTCTTACCAAGGATAATGATTTGCTGCAGCAAGTATTTGACAAAAATAAGGAATACTTTGATGCACTCAATATCTATATCGCCGCCGGGGAAGTCAAACGCGAGGAATTGGAAACCCGGCTCATTCCTGACTTGAAGCGAAAGGCTGAAGAATCCGGCAGTCAAATGGACGTACAAGAAGTAAATGATATGATGCAGTTCACAGAACGATTGAACAAGCGTGTTCATGACCTGAAGCTGAGCCGTCAGATCACAACCCAAACGGCACCACAGATTCGTCTCATCCAGAATACCAATCAGGCACTCGTTGAAAAAATCCAGTCATCAATTTTGACAGCTATTCCACTTTGGAAAAACCAAATTGCCATAGCCTTAACACTCATCCGGCAACGTCATGCAATGGAAGCACAGAAACAAGTATCCCAAACAACCAATGATCTGCTCCTGAAAAATTCGGAAATGCTGCAGACAAATGCCATCGAAACGGCAAAAGAAAACGAACGTGGGCTCGTTGATATCGAAACATTGAAACAAACACAAGATAACCTGCTGTCCACGATAGAAGAAACAATCCAGATTCAAACAGAGGGCCGGGAAAAACGTAACCAGGCTGAGAAAGATTTAATAGACATGGAAGATGAATTGAAAAATAAGCTGCTGGAATTAAAGTAATCTTAAAATCGGGAGATAACCCGATTTTTTTATTTGCCCTGATAGTAAGATGGTAGCGGGCATAAAATCTGATTAATGTGTGACAATAAAATTAGCAAAAATTAAAACCTGGAAGGATTGATGATATGGCCAATTCTGTTAATATACCGCAGTTTCCGCAAGCCTTCTGGGGAGATTCTGTGTCACTCCCTGAATTCCCAAAACTGGAAGAATCGATTAAAACGGACGTTGCCATTGTCGGCGGGGGTATCACCGGTATTACAGCCGCTTATTTGCTGACTAAACAAGGCGTAAAGGTTACTTTGATTGATGCCGGCGACCTGTTAAACGGCGTGACCGGTCATACAACGGCCAAAATAACGGCTCAGCATGGTATAATTTACGATGAACTCATCCAGCATTTTGGAGAAGAGAATGCATCTTTGTATTATCATGCTTGCATGGATGCCAAACAGCTCATTGAAGACACGATACAAACATATCAGATAGACTGTGATTACCGGCAGGAGGATGCCTACATTTTTACGAATTCAGACGCATATATATCCAAGCTGCAAACGGAAAAACAAGCATACGATCAGCTTAACATTCCGGGGGAGTTATCCAGCAGCATGCCACTAGATATTCCCGTTAAATCTGTGCTGAGAATGGACCATCAGGCACAATTTCATCCACTTAAATATTTAAAGGTACTCGTGGATGAAGCTGTCAATAATGGGCTGGAAATATATGAGCATACGACAGCGACTGATATCGAATACAATAAACATCCTACCATTGTCACCAGAGACGAGCACCGGATTAACTGCAATTATGTCATACAGGCTTCCCATTATCCGTTTTATGACGGGCAAGGTTTTTATCCGACTCGAATGTACCCGGAACGCGCCTATATTATTGCGGTCAAAACACCGGAACAATTCCCAGGCGGCATGTATATCAATGCTGAATCACCATCACGTTCCGTCAGGTTGGCCAATATGGATGGTGAGGATTTATGGCTGATTGTCGGGGAAAATCATAAAACGGGTCAGGGCAAATCCACGATGAAACATTATGAAGCACTCCAACAATTTGCCGAAAAACAATTTGGTATATCCGAATTTGTTTACAGGTGGTCTGCACAGGATTTAACCACAATGGACAAGGTACCTTATATCGGATCAGTTACAAAGAATGAGGATAACGTTTTTGTTGCGACCGGATATCGCAAGTGGGGCATGACAAACGGTACAATTGCGGCTAAAATCATCAGTGACCGAATCCTTGATAAAGACAATCCCTATTGTGAGCTGTATACGCCATCACGATTCCAGGCAGACCCTTCTGTTCGAAAGTTCACAAGGATGAATGCTGATGTTGCTAAGCATATGATTCGAGGAAAACTTGAATATACCAATGATAATGTGAAGGACTTGGAGCCTGATGATGCAACGGTTACCAGAGTTAACGGCAAACGGACAGGTGTCTATAAAGATAACGATAATCAGCTGTTCGCTGTTGATACAACATGTAAACACCTAGGCTGTGAAGTCAACTGGAACTCCGGTGACCGGACATGGGACTGCCCATGCCACGGATCACGCTATTCCTATACGGGCGAGGTCATTGAAGGGCCAGCAAAAGAACCGCTTAATAAGGTTAAATTGGAATAAAAAATCAGCCCATTAGGGCTGATTTTTTATTATTGGGTTATTCAGTATCCAGCGAAACGGACGCTTCTCAGCTAAAGTGAAAGTTGGATACAAACGCCGCAAATTTACTTTCCAATTCATGTTCATATTTGTAAACAATGTACATACTGGCGGATGGCAGATCCATAAACGGTACGGGTACCTCCAATAATCTGCCTTCCATTATGTCACGATTAATAATGGATTTGGGCAGAAAACTGACACCAATCCCTTCCAAAACAAACCGCTTTGTGATATGTGACTGGGTAACCTGCAGGAATTTATAGGAAGGTAATGTCTGTTTTAGCTGTTTTTTCAGGCCGGACCAATAATCGGGATGATTGTCTGTAAAAATAAAATGCTTTTCCAAAAGTGCTTTTGCATCAATAACCGGCCCGGATTCCGCATCATAACCGTCATGCGTGCAGACAAGTGCGATAGGTTCTTCGTGAAACTTCAATGTATGAACATCTGACGGCCCCGGCAAACATGACAACCCAATATCAACACGCCCATTTGCCACAACAGGTGCGATTTCATATGATTCCAGAACTTGAATGGATAATTCAACATTGGGAAATTGTTTCGTATATGCTCTCAGGACACTTGGTAAAATTGTATCTGCCAAGAGTGGTGAAATCGCAACACGGATCGATTGGTCATACCCCTGTCTGAACCGGTTAATATGCTCAAGGCTTTTTTCATATTGTGCAAGCATCATTTTAGCCTCTTGGTAAAACAACCGCCCCGTCCGCGTCAGCATCATCTGTCTGCCACTTTTGACAAATAGTTTTTCCCCGATTTCTTTTTCAAGCTGTCTGATCTGAAACGTTACTGCAGGCTGAGTAATATATAATGTTTCAGCAGCCATTCTATAATTCTCAAATTCTGCTGCAGTAACGAACGTTTCCAATGTTCGCGTATCCATTATGTACGGCACCTCATTCAATAAAGTTTATTTATTATTTTAACAAGAAATATTAAATTTTAATAATTAATATATTGATTTATACTTGAATTAACAAAAAGGGAAGGGGAGAGTGTCATGTTTCAGCCAGGTTTAAAGGGAATAACCGCAGTACAAACGGAATTAAGCTTGATTGATGGCGAAAAAGGTATTTTGAAGTATCGCGGCTTGCCTATTAAGCAACTTGTCACAGAGCATTCATTTGAGGAAACGGCCTATTTCCTGTTGTATGGACGTTTTCCAACAGAACATAAACGACAGGCATTCGATACGGCATTAAAAAAGAACCGTTACATTCCGGAATATACGAAACAAATTATTGACATGCTGCCATCCAGCGTATCTGTTATGGATACACTAAGAACAGCGATATCTTCTTTACCAGTTTCAGAATCGGCTGATGATAGCCTTGCGCAAAAACTGATTGCCATCACACCAACCATCATTGCTTACCGGTATAGGCAACTCAACGGAGAAACTGACATAAAACCAGATAATGACCTGAACCACGCCGCAAATTTTATGTATATGCTTTATGGCAATACCGATGAAACGCATACCAGAATGCTTGAGACATACCTGATTCTGACAATGGAACATGGGTTAAATGCTTCAACGTTTGCGGCAAGGGTAACTATTTCAACACAAAGTGACCTTATTTCAGCGATAACAAGTGCTTTGGGAACCATGAAAGGACCGCTGCATGGCGGTGCACCGTCAGGAGTGATTGGGTTATTGGAAGACATTAAAACAGATGATAAAATAAGTGAAATTATTCACAAAAAGCTCGAAAATAAAGAACGGATTATGGGATTTGGACACCGTGTCTATAAAACAATTGATCCACGTGCAGAAGCATTAAAAGAAAAAATCCTGGAACTTGATAATTTGCCTGATTGGATGAATTTAGCATTAAAAACAGAAAAGGAAACGATCAGCATATTAAAGCAATATAAATCGAAGCAAAAACTTTATACGAATGTCGAGTACTATGCAGCAGTCATTATGAAATCATTGGGTATAGATGCGGAATTATTTACACCAATCTTCAGTTCCAGCCGGATTGTCGGCTGGTGTGCGCATGCAATCGAACAAGCCGATCATAATACGATATTCCGTCCGAAAGCAGAATATATCGATAAATAAAAAATAAGCCAATTATAAATTACATTATTATAGAGATCACGCTATAAACGTTATGATAGCGTGATTTTTATTATTTGTCTCACTATCAAAAGTATACTTTATAATGAGACAAGACGATTCTTTTTTTGCTATTAGTTCCCATAATAAGTATTATGTCTACTCGAGGAATGAAAAAAGAATTCATTGTATTTTATACCATACCCCCACTCTTTTTATTAAAGCTGCCTCTTATAAAATGACTCATGTATTCATCCGGTACTTCGGAAAATTTACTGGTGCGTGATTTATTCGGCAAAACACCATTTAAGCTTCATATATGCATACTCGTATTTTTATTCTGATATAAAGCCTGATCAGACCCAATATGCTTTTTATATTTTCGAGAATGTATTTTTCCTTCTGTGCAATACTTATGAACTACTTTCACGAGCAACAGTACCATCCGCGATAAAGAATCCTTATATATACGCCATATTTTTCGACCATGTCTTAAAATAGTCTTCATTAAATGTATATTTCCTTTTCCAGCTGCCAAATGGTCTTAATTGCACATTGTTCTGCTTAAGCAATTTTCTTATGTATCTTGCTGAAACGTTGGCTTTTGCGGCTATTTCGGTTGTACTCATACCTCCCTTGTACAAACTGATTATCTGTTCGGTTGCAAGTGTTCTTTTTCTCCTCTTCCACGATTGGTAAGTCATTTATACCCTCCTGCACCCATAGAATGTATGTTCGATTACAAAACACCACACTTTCAGACTGTTGCATACATTTATTTTAAAAAATTCAAAAAACAGACACCACATCGTCAATGTGCTGTCCGATTATCACACGTATTAAAGCTTCGCGAATATCAAATGAAATTATCTGGTTATTCATCGGGTTATAAAAAACACCCGCCCGCACTGTAATCGTTTCCTGATCTGACTGCAAGGTATACTCATATATTTCCTTCATCCATGATGGGCACTCATCGGATAATGATGTGCTGAGGTTAAAACGTGCTATAAACCTCTTCGCATTCCGCTCCGGTCGGTTCATAAAAACAGTGGAGCTTATATCGTCCCACAAGGGGCTGATCATACCAGGTTGGTGGGCAATCGCCCGGAGGTCTGAAATACCATAAACTATATTTTGCAGGCCAGCGCCTTTCTCCTTGCACAACTCTGCGGGCCAGCCGTTTTTCACTTCCCCTTGCACGTTGATAAAACATTCCATGCTGAACAGCTTCATAAGCAGTTGGCTGATAAATCACCTCTGGCAGTGTCCTTAATCCCGCAAAATCAGAACAGTTGACTCTTACGCGATTAACCGTAACAGCACCAACATGCAGCATACCCAATTTACCTTCACCAACAGCTTCAGCTCGAAGTAATCTTGCCAAGAGATTTATATCCTTGTTGGTTGCCTTAATGACGGCCATGTTTTCACCTCCATAATTATAATATTATCTATGGGCTCACATATTGCTGAACATACCTGACTTTTTACTGGGGTGTTGGCAAGGTAACATCGCATAAATATTAAACTTCATTTACATCAAACGAAATAATCCGGTTGTTATTCGGATTATAAACGACACTCGCGCGTACTGTGATGGCTTCCTGAGCTGACTGAAGGGTGAATGCATATGTTTCCCTAGTCCGTGATGCGGATTCTACTGTTTTGTCCACAAAGCTGTATTCAACTACATTGTAACCAGAATACGCTGTTTGCACTAATTCCAATAAATACTTCCCCCACTGCTGTTGTTCAAGCTGTGAGACGGGTATAATCTGAATATCAATAACACCTTGCTGCGGATTGGCACCTAACGTTTCGAATACTCTGCGGTGTACATTTAGACGATTATTCGAAAAACCAGGAACTTCATCAACGACCTCAACCAAGATAGATCTTCCAGTAACAGGATAATTGACTTGTAATGTCTGACCACATTGATATGGAGAATCCTCACCTACTGCCGCAGTCATGTACAAATTGTCTGACCACGGAATACCGCATTTGGTAATCTGTCCACCCTCTGTCCATGTTGCCTGACCACTGATGGGCTGCTGCCGGACATCGGGGTACATAACATCTTGATAATGAAGCATTTGAGCGTCATACGGATACATATTTTTGAAATATGGATTGATCGGATACATCATTCTCCCCCTGTCTGAATCATACTTCATTCAATACAGTATGCATCTGGAGAAAAGACTGTGACAGATGCCCTTTACACGGTTCTTAGACAGGTTCATATGAGAATAGAATCATGAAGAAGCGTGTGACGAAAGGAGTAAATGAATGAAACAGC
>NZ_DATGTI010000161.1:0-14436 GCF_035301925.1 Lentibacillus sp.
ATCAGGACGACTTGCAGAATCTCCGCAAAGCTTAGCGGATCACCAATCACGTTTGCGG
Organism: Lentibacillus sp.; assembly: GCF_035301925.1. GTDB lineage: Bacteria > Bacillota > Bacilli > Bacillales > Amphibacillaceae > Lentibacillus. The sequence goes on from NZ_DATGTI010000161.1 coordinate 59, forward strand.
CAAAGACAGCTGAGACCGCAATGCGGATAGCAGCGCCGTCCATATTGACCGTTGCACCAAGCGGCAGGCTGAAACCATAAAGACTTTTTGACAAGTTCAATTCTCTGGCGGCATTGAGCGTGAGCGGCAGTGTCCCGGAACTGCTCTGTGTCACAAATGCTGTAATCATCGGTGTACGCCCATGCCTGAAAAATGCTTTGATATCAATTTTGAAAAGGACCATGAACAAGACATAAATCAAAAGATGAACGATGATGGCAATTTAAAAGACACCCACCATGTTTCCCAATTCGACTAATGTATCAGCGCCCTGGTTTCCGACCACTTCTGCGATAATGGCAAAAATACCAACAGGAACGTACTGAATGACAGCTTTCATGATGCTCAGGGTGGCTTCATTCAACCCGTCAACGACTTTATATAACGATTCGCCCAGTTCTTGATTTTTCTCGGATGACCGGAGTACTGAAATCGCAATCCCGAATGCAATTGCTGTAAAAATGATTCCCAGCAGGTTCAGTTCACTGAATGCTGTGATAATATTATCCGGGACAATGCTTAGTATGACACTGACGACACCGGGGTTTCCGGTACTTCAAAAGATTCATTTGTATCCAGTGTCATGCCAGTTCCGGGATCAAAAATGCTTGTGACAGTAATCCCTACGATAATGGCAAAGGCTGACGACAATATGTAGTAGACAAAAACTTTTCCGCCCATGCGGCCAAGGTTGCCGAGTTTTGTCTGGTTAACTCCGACAATCAGCGTGAACAAGATCAGTGGAACAATCAAAAATTGCAAAAGGCGCAGCAGCAAATCTCCAAACGGTGCCAGGACAGTTGTATCTTCACCGAAAAGCAGCCCGACAAGAATACCCACAATAAGTGCGACGGTAATTTTTGAAATTAAGGATGCGTCAATATACCCTCTCCAAATTCGCTTCATTCATAAACCTCCCCCGGTTCTTATAACCCTTATTCCGATACTATTAATAGGAATTCATGTTTAAACATTATATTCACTTATCTGAACTGTCAAAAGTATTGTTTGGTGTGCGCAAATCCTCAAATTGACAAAGCCATGCCTCTCACGAACATGGCTTTGTCGAATTATTTCTCAATGAACATTTGCGTCCAATAGTTTCCATCGCTTGCATAGCCGGCACCAATATGGGTGAATGATTCATCCAGTATGTTTTTCCTATGCTCTTCCTTTTCCATCCAGGCATCGACAACCTGTTGTGGGGACCGCTGTCCTCTCGCAATATTTTCACCGGCTGCCGCAAATGAGACATCAAATGCTTTCATCATATTGAACGGTGACCCGTATGTTGGGCTTGTATGTGAAAAATAATTCTTTTCCTGCATGTCTTCTGATTTACTGCGAGCGACACTGCTCAACAGTTTGCTGTCTTTCAAGGCAGATAACCCTTGTCGGATTCTTTCCTCATTTGTTAAGGCAATCACTTTGGAGGCATACTCATGCATACCACGCTGTGACTTATTTTGGTCTGTTTTGTTACCCGGTTGCTTTGTCCGATTTTGTTGTGCCCGGTCAAGGTTTTCTCGTTGGTTTTGCTCCAGTTGCAATCTATCCTGTTTCTGTACATTCCGCTCTTGCACTTGTTTGTCCTGATCTCTGCCCGGGTCACGGGCGTTCCCGCTGAGCGTCCTTCCGTTTTGCATATTGTCGTTCATATGATTGTTTCGATTCCGGTTACTTTTTCCCATGTCAAGGTTGTTGTCATTTCCTTCGATAAATCCGATTTTTTGGGTACCGGGACCGGCCTCATCACTCGATGAATCTGTTCGTATGGCAGAGATTGGAAGCTGATTATCGTCTATATCTGTGTGGGATTGATGGGTATTTTCATCGTTATGGCATCCCACCAACCCGATAAAAAGCATTAGGGATAATGTACACTTTTTCATATGAATTCCCTTTCGTTAATTTTTCAAGTTGGAAGAGCTTGTCACAGCTTTTCATTCAGTTTTTCCAGCTGTGCATCAAACTCATTTTCCGGGTCGTTGATTGCGAAAACACGTGCTGTCTGCGCATCATTCACATGCTGAATATATACCTGGTTTCCGTTATAGGTAACATACTTCATATCCGGTGATTGGGCGATTTCTTTGGCCCGCTGTCTGTTCAATTAAGCCACCCCCTTTGAATGGAATCCATCTATCCATCATTTGGTTGATATATCTGATATTTGGTTAATAAAATCCGAATCCGGTTGATATAACGCAAATTTAGTTGATATAACTCAACTTCGACTGCAATTCTGAATCTGCCTGATTTTACTTATATTTAAAGTCATGGACCTTCCTCATATAAGCCATTCAAATCGACTTCCTGCTCGTGATGCATCTCATCAAGCGGGAAAACAACAGCTGTTTCATTTTCGTCATTTATTTCCTTCAGATAAACAGGAAAACCGTGGTATTTCACGTTTATCATAGTAATGGCATCAATGATTTCCTGTGCACGGTCACGATCCATAGCTATCTCCTTTCTGATTTTTCTCAGTCATATTTTTTGTTCGGCTAAATGGAATAATACGAGGCGGAAATATCCATTTTTTCTGGTTGTGTCCGATATTCATTTGGAGTAGAATTTGATTCAGACTGTAAAAAGTGCGGTTAGTTCAAGGGGTATACATCGTGAGAAGGAGGTCCGGCTTTTACTTTCTTTTAACAGCAAACAGCCGCATTCCTCCGTTGAAAAATGCGGCTGTTTCATAAATGAATTGCTTCCTTTTGATTCGAATCCAAATGCGCAATCAAGCTTGGTGACAATAAATGATGTTTCTCCATCCTTTTATTTTACAAGCGCGCCTGATAGGTAAAGAAAGACATTAGAGCCTTTCCCTAGGTGATCCGTTCTCAAATTCAAATTCAGCTGTCTGTGCAACATTCAGACCCTTAGCGAGCCACGAAACCCTCTGGCCCCATAGTAAGATGACGCACTGTTGTGATACACAAAGACGTGCCCGTAGCGAAAATCACAAAACAGGGCACCACCGAGTTCTCTAATATCAGAGGGTGTTTGCACCCAACTTGACGTTTTCATATCGACATTTTCAAGTTTCTGTAACGCGCGATATTGTTCTTCCGTTAAAAGTTCAATGCCCATAGCACCTGCCATATCAATCGCATTATTTTCTGGTTTATGTTTTTTCCTTGACTCCAGTCCTTCACGATCGTAACAAACACTTCTGCGACCTTTAGGACTTTCCGCTGAACAATCATAAAAAATGTATTCGTCCTCACTTTTATCATGACCAACAACATCCGGTTCGCCGCCGGTTCTTTCCATTTCATTGAGCGACCACAGTTTTTCAATATTAGTCTCCAGCTTTGCCTGGACGTCAGCCCATTCAATCCCTTCATGGCGGTGCATGTTTTTCTCAAAACGGGTTTTCAATGCTCTGAGTAATTCTTCACCTTGTTCAAGTGACAACTCCTTTTTATTGGTATCCTTTGTCATATTAGTTCCTCCCATATTTTTTTTACACATAATTGGTTTAAGTATATATAAATATTTGTTTTATAATAAATCAATAAAAATAAAATGTGTAAATTCAGTTTTCAATGCATTACATGGTTCAGTAAACATTCTTCCAAATCTGATTCGATTGCGGAGTATATTTATTGTCATCGACCTTGGGAACACAATGCTGGTCAGTCTTTCATCAATTTAAACGCCATATATCGCCACTATCAGCTGCTGTACTGTGGTAAATTCCAAGTGCTTCTCAATATTTTACAGTATCATAATTAAGCGTTGCAATGGGCCCACCAGCACGCTCCTCTTTGTATAAAATGATAGCATTTTTTATGATATAATGGTAATTGAAAATTTATAATATTTTGGATGGATTATGAACGCATTCAATTTGAAAATGTTTTTCAACTTTGTGGGGAAAGGGAGATAACATGGCAGATCATGATGTCATCGTAATTGGTGCAGGGCTGTCGGGCCTGGTCGCAACAAACGAGCTGGCGGACGCGGGGAAAAAAGTGTTGCTTGTGGATCAGGAACCTGAATCGTCGTCACTTGGCGGCCAGGCATGGTGGTCATTTGGCGGTCTGTTTCTGGTTGATTCACCGGAACAGCGTATGATGGGGATCAAAGATTCTAAAGAATTGGCATGGCAGGATTGGTTAGGAACGGCAGCATTTGACCGGGAAAATGATGAAGATTACTGGGGCCGGAAATGGGCAGAAGCGTACGTTGACTTTGCGGCTGGGGAAAAACGGGACTGGCTCCGTCAAATGGGCATTAAAATTTTCCCGGTGGTCGGCTGGGCCGAACGCGGCGGCTACGATGCAGAAGGCCACGGCAACTCGGTGCCGCGTTTTCATATCACGTGGGGGACAGGCCCCGGTCTTGTAAAACCTTTTGAACAAAGTGTGCGGGAACATATGAAAAATGGAGTGGTTGAATATTTACCGCGGCACCGTGTTGACGGGTTATTGATGGAGAGTGGCGCGGTTGCTGGTGTGCAGGGGTCGGTCCTTGAACCAAGTTCCGTGGAACGCGGGGAAGCGAGTTCCAGAGAAGTTGTCAGTACATTTGAATATCATGCACAGGCTGTAATGGTAACCAGCGGTGGGATTGGTGCCAATTTTGACTTGATCCGTAAAAATTGGCCGAGCTGGCTGGGAACACCGCCTGAAGACATGATTTCCGGTGTACCTGCACATGTTGACGGCCGGATGCTTGCCATTACCGAACAAGCCGGCGGACGGATTGTCAACCGTGACCGGATGTGGCACTACACGGAAGGCATCAAAAATTGGCATCCGGTTTGGCCGAAGCACGGGATACGCATCCTGCCCGGGCCGTCTTCACTTTGGTTTGACGCAGAAGGCAATCGACTGCCGGCACCCAATTTCCCCGGTTTTGATACGCTTGGAACACTTGAGACGATCCAAAAAACGGGCTACAGTTATTCATGGTTTATCCTGACACAGCGTATTATTGAGCGGGAATTTGCACTGTCAGGCTCGGAGCAAAATCCCGATTTGACCGAACAGAATATCAAAAAGCTGTTAAGCCGTATTTTGCCCGGTGCCCCGGATCCGGTTGAAGCGTTTAAGCAATATGGCGAGGACTTTGTGATCGCTGACAACATAGAAAACCTTGTTGTGGGCATGAACAAGCTTACAGGTAATAAGCGGCTTGATATCGACCATGTTAAACAACAGGTACAGTCCCGAGATCGGGAAATCGATAATAAATTTACAAAAGATCTGCAAATTACCGCAATAAACGGGGCGCGTAATTATCTTGGTGACAAATTGATCCGGGCCGCAGCACCACATAAAATGCTTGATCGCAAAAACGGTCCGCTGATTGCGGTCCGGCTGCACATCCTGAGCCGGAAAACATTGGGCGGCCTGCAGACTGATTTGTCCGGCAGGGTGCTGAATGCACAAGGTGATGCAATCCCCGGTCTCTATGCTGCCGGGGAAGTATCCGGATTTGGCGGAGGCGGCGTGCACGGCTATCGGGCATTGGAAGGCACGTTTCTGGGCGGTTGTCTGTTTTCGGGAAGGCAGGCAGGCCGTGCGCTGGCAAACGCATTGCAGTAAGTTACACCGAGTAAGCGATGGCAAGTGCAATTGGATAAGGTTGGTCAAACTTTTGGCAAACGCGGTAATGCCGGCAGCCATCATGATCAATACAAAAAAGAATGAATGAAAAGATATGATGCCAATCCAATGCTTCCATCGAATGGGCCTTCCTTAATTCTTACATACACTTATTTTTACCAAAACGCCAATAGAATGCGGCCCCGGGGTTTTCTGATTATTGTTTAATGGCTGATCTCTAAAATTAAGAAAAGAGCATTAACTGGAGGGGGTGTAACCTATCGATTTTCTGCATTACTTGTCACCTGTTATCGTCATCCTTTTTACTATTTTTTGGGTAAGATATGTTATGGGTTACAGAAATGGCACCATCACAATGGAACTGGATGACTGGTATACACATTTTCCGACGTATATGAAAGCGGTCCAGAAGGAATTGGAGAGACAAGGGCGGGATGTGACATATCAGGGAGACGGTGAATTCCTTATCGACGGTAAACGATACATTTTAATTGAACGCCACACAACAATGAGCGGTATACCGATGCAGCGTACAATACTGGAGCCGGAAAAAGATTGACTACTACCATGCATAAAAATAGCCTCTGTTTCAAAAAATGAAGACAACCTTTTTGGAAAGGGGATCAGATGACGTGGCAGAAAAAAACAACCAATTCAAGGAAAATAAAAACCATGGGGAGCATCGGAACGGCCGCAAAAGCCAATATAAAAACAGCAGTACCCATGGTGGGCAATTGAATGAGTATGTCAGTAAAAAAGATGATTAATATTCAGGAATGGCTGCAGTAACTGTTCAATCTCCAGGAAGATGGGAATCCATGAATAGGCGGTGTGATATGACGTCACACTGCTTTTTTTAATAAGGAGTGATGGGATGAACAAAGGAATGTTTCTGGACCGTGACGGGGTGATCAACGAGGTGCTCAGTCATCGGGTCAAATTTGTCAACAAACCTGGTGACTTTTACTTATTGGACGGTGTTGGGGAAGCGGTTAAAGTCTTTAATGATATGGAGTTTTACGTTTTTATTGTGACCAATCAGGGCGGCATCGGGCTTGGTTACATGCGGGAAGAGAATCTGAAAGCCATACATAAGAAAATGGAAGCTGACTTGGCGGAATATGGCGCTCTCATTGACGATATCATCTACTGCCCGCATAAACCGCATGGAAACTGCCCTTGCCGCAAGCCAAATCCAAAAATGATTCTGGATCTAGCTGACAAGTACGCGATTGACTTAACCGCAAGCTATATGGCCGGTGACAGGGAACCGGATATTGAAGCTGGTAAACAAGCTGGTACGAAAACCGTCCTGCTTGGTGAAAAGGATAAAGCAGCTGCCGATGCAGATTTGTCTTTCCCTGATCTATTGGCATTTGCCGATTGGCTGAAAAAGCATCATTAATTTTTTCATGGATTTATCTTTTCGGGGAATACTAAGTCTTGTCGCAAAAATCGCTACGAAAGGATGAACCTGTCATGAAAAACTACATTACCCTGATGACACTCGCCGCCCTGATGCTTTTTATGAGTGTACCGTCTGTATCTGCTTTTTACAAAGGGTTTGCTGAAGATTTGCATCAAAAGGAAGCAGCGCATGAGGACCATAAAGAGACTTACCAACGGATTTTTCTGGAGCTCGAGGCAAAGGAATTTGATGTTCAAATAGAAGGCAAGGATAGCGAGCAATTGGCTAAAGAGGTTGCTGAGGCAAAAATCAGGCTGGCTGCACAGGAAAAGGGAATTGAATCTGAGGGAGAAGACGTCAAAGAGCTTGCCAAAGAAGTTCACCATGCCGAAGTAAAGGAAAAAGCCGATGAATTGGGTATCAAACAGGAAGGGAAGGATCCTCATCTCCTTGCTGAAGAAGTTTATGAGGCCATATTGAAACAAAAAGCTGATGAACTTGGCATCAATCAAAAAGGAAAGAAGATGGATGATCTGAAGAAGGCTGTTATCGAAACGTCAGTCAAAAATGAAGCGGAATCGTTAGATATTGATACTGAGGGGAAAGATTTCCGGGAACTGAAAAAAGCTATTCACGAAAAGAAAACGATTCAGACTGCCAAGGCTTTAGGGATAGGAACAGAAAAGAAGGATGATGAGAAACTTTTCGATGAGATTATGACAAAGCACGCAGAGGAAGCAAAAGAACAGCACCTGTACCCGTTTGAAAATAGAAAAGATACGTTCTTTCATGGTTTTCACATGGAGCAAAGACAGGATTGATTTTTTCAACCGCAGACGAGCGTAGATGACCAGACCGCCAACTTTTGATGAGATACCTTCCTTTATTCTTTTGAATGAAAATTTATATTTTAAAAAAGAAGGGGGGGAGATTCGTGGCGGATTGGCTCACAAGTTTGCAGACTGATACACCTCAGGAGGGCTTTTAATGGGCGTTGACACTGGCAAGGAAAGGTCTTGGATATACACAACCTTCTGCTGAGGTCCGGGACAGGCTGCGGCCAGAATATGCTGGAAACGCGGACAGCCTGACAATGGCTTCACATGTTGTTGCCGTCCATTTTCAGACGGTTGCAGCAGCGAACATTATTGGAAGTAGAGATATAAGGGAAAAGTTAAGAAACAAGGCCAAATCAGATTTTTGATTTGGTCTTTTTCTTGGCAGGATAGGAAAAGATACAACTTTTAAGTTTTTGAAGCTGTACATATCTGGAGCACTGAAATTTGCCGATCTAAAGTCATTTGGTGGTTTAAATATTTGCCGAAAAGAAGGATTTAACAGTTCGAATGTTGAATGTACCAATTAGAAGTATCTGTGTGAGGAGGAAATGGTAATGAGTGACAAAGTGCAAATCAAGGTAAACGATAATGGTCCATATTTGGTGAAGGGCGATGTGGAAATGGTGGATGCAGAAGGGAATGTATTTAAAACGCGAAAGGCTTTTTCCATTTGCCGTTGCGGTCATTCGTCCAACAAGCCGTTTTGCGACGGAAGCCACCGGAAAATCGGCTTTGAAAGCGAGCCGCGCGTTGAATAATGCCGATGCCCCCTATACTGTGTGGCAGTATAGAGGGGTTTTTTAAATGTCCTTTTGCCGAATCATTTAAAAGCAAAACAACTGCTTGATTCATTTATGCGTTCATACGATCATCAATCTTTCAGGATAGATTGTATTGTAACAATTGATGGATGGATTATCCTTACGCAAAACAGTATAGTTGTCATAATACCGTCATTTTGGAATAATATGAGTATGTGAATTAATCCTAAACATAAGGAGTGGACCGCATGAAAGTTTTGGTGGTAGGTGCAAATGGTCAAATTGGACAACACATTGTGAAACAATTGAAAAACAGTGATGAACATACAGTACGGGCGATGGTCCGGAAAGAAGAACAAGCAGAAGAGCTGAAGAAAAAAGGTATTGATGCTGTCATTGCGAATCTGGAAGGGAGCAAAAAATCACTGGTGAAAGCGGCAAAAGGCTGTGATGCGGTCATTTTTACAGCAGGATCCGGCGGCAGTACAGGTGCTGATAAAACATTACTCGTTGATTTGGATGGGGCCGTTAAAACAATCGAAGCAGCTGAAGAAGCCGGTGCTGATCGTTTTGTCATCGTGAGCGCGCTGCAGGCCAACAACCGCGGGAATTGGTCCGAAAAAATCAGGCACTATTACGCTGCTAAGCACTATGCGGATAGAATGCTTGAGGCAAGTAATCTGAATTACACGATTGTGCGGCCGGGCGGACTGTTGAATGAAGCCGGAACAGGCAAGGTGCAGATAGCTGAAAACCTGGATGAGCGCGGATCGGTGCCACGTGAAGATGTAGCCAGTACGGTTGTAGCCTCCCTGTCCGAGGAATGTACGTATAAACGTGCATTTGACCTGGTCTCTGGTGACACATTTATTGCGGACGCCCTGAAAAGCCTGTCATAAAATAATGACGCCAAGAGCCAAGGCGCTTTTGGTGTTTTTCTGTTTAAGAGGTTGTTCAAAAAGTCCGGTAAAACTGACACATCGAGGTAGAGGACTTTCGACTAAATTTCGCTTTATCCTCCTTTTTGAACACGTACTTTAATGTTTTACATATTAATGGAGGCGAAGACAGATGGAAAAGAAAATTATCATCGATTGTGATCCCGGGCATGATGATGCGATGGCGATTATTCTGGCAGCATCCGCTGTGAGCGATTTGCAGATTGAGGCTATCACGACCGTTGCCGGTAATGTTGGTGTGGAAAAAAACACCAAAAATGCACTTCGGGTATGTGAACTGGCTGGATTGGATGATGTTCCGGTGGCGATGGGAGCTGACCGCCCGCTCATCCGTGAGTTTTTGGAAGCATCCCACGTTCACGGCAAAAGCGGTCTGGACGGAACGGATTTATCGGAACAGCCGTTCAAGGAGCCGGTTAATCAGTATGCAGTCGACATGCTGATTGAGAAACTGATGGCATCTGATGGGAACATCACGCTTGTGCCGATTGGCCCGCTGACAAATATCGCCTTGGCCATTCGGAAGGAACCGCGTATCATTCCGAAAATCAATGAAATCGCCTTGATGGGTGGTGGTACATACGGTAACCGGACTCCAGCGGCGGAGTTCAATATTTATGCCGATGCGGAAGCGGCTAAAATCGTATTTGAAAGTGGAGCTCCCATTACGATGTTCGGTTTGGATGTAACCCTTCAGGTATTGGCAACACCTGATAAGCTGGATGAACTGAAAGCGATTGATAACCCTGTTGCCACAACAGTTGCTGATATGATCACGTTTTACGCAGGTGCCTACCAAGGCCAATTTGCCGGTGCTGCACTCCATGACCCTTGTACCATCGCTTACCTGATTGACCCGTCCATCTTTGAATTGGACCATGTGCGGGTGGACGTGGAAACGAAAGGGGATTTCACATACGGCATGACCGTTGTTGACCGAAACGGCGTAACAGGCAGAGAGCCGAATGTCAATTTTGCCTATCACCTCAATCCGGATAAATTTTGGCAGCTGTTTATGGATGCGCTGAGGTCGTATTCCAAGTCATGATCAAGGTGTGAAAATATCGTAGGACACGGGCGTTAGCAGTTCCGGCTCGAGTGAAGACGATATAACGCAAGCAAATTCGAGCGAGCACAGCCAAGATTCAAACGAGATCACACTAAAATTGCACCATCGCGCGACAGCTGTATCAAATCGCGGCGCTTCAATTTTAAATCGCGCAATTGATGACCAGAATCGCGTGACGTCCTATTCATTTCGTGCAACAACAGTGCTTAATCCCGCGACGATACCAGCAAATCGCACGATAACAGCGTCTATCCAAGCGAGCATAGCCAAAACTCAGGCGAGAACAACGTCATTCAAAAATGTCATTTTTTGGTGGCTACCAAAATTCTCCTTTTAGTTATAATCGTATTCAAACATGAAAAAGTGGCATGAATTCAAAAATTTTCTTGAATCACGCCACTTTTTTAAGATAAGTTTCGATTCTAGTTATAGAACTAGTCCATATTTCCCAATCTGATATCTGTATCAAGCTCACCGTGGATCTGTTCTGTTTCGATATCGGCACCCTTCAACCACTCAGAAAAGTCAAATACAACTGGTTCCTGATTACCGCCAAGGGCAAACCATGCTTTTAGTTCTTTTGGAAAATATGCGGCGGTATGAATTGTGCCGGCCCAGCTTTTGTATAGATCGGAGAAGACATCTTTATCTTTATCATTCAGAAGTCGGAAAGCATCATGAGCATTGATGGACTGCTCCGCTTCTTTCTCAATGATTGCCATTCGCCGCTTGGAATCATCCAAATGATGGCGGTTTTCATGCTGCAAAAGTTCAAAATGATTGGTGCACGTATTGGATGGCCGTGCTTCGACTGCACGCGGTGATGCCTCAATCACATATGTTTTTTCATTCTGGTCCAGCACGACATAACTGAACGATCCGCGATGGGGAAGCTCTTTCAGAAGCTGAATCGCATCATCAAGGGTGGCGCACGTTTCCAAAATCATTCGCCCAATCATTGGGCAAATAAATCCGTTACCAGGTTTACGCCGCTGCATAAAGTTATAGCCCATGGCAAGCCCTTTTTCATTCATGCCGTCCATCCGTCCGGTGACCCGTGATGACGGCCCGGCGATGGCATAGCCCTGATCACTGGGCTGAAAAAAGCTGTAGCGGCCGTCATAGGTGAGCGGATGATAATCATAATTGCGCACCATAAAATCCGCCCCTGTCAAAATGGAGCAGCCATTGGTTTCATATTCACGCGGTAATGGCCGAAATCACGCAGTACGTCATGCATTGGCATCTCCAACGCATCACGCAACCCCAGCAGTTCATCCCAGATACCGGGGGCAAACCGCATAAAAGCATTTTTAGCTTCCTGTTCAACAATTTTGAAACGCGGCTTCCTGATGCGCCAGTTATCCTGACGATTTCTTAGCACGGCTGAATCCTTGAGCGAAAGCCCTTGCGTATAGCCGAAATCATAATGGCTGCCGCGGAATTGGGTGATATCGGTATGTATTTTTGTCATCGTGATCATCCTTTGGTAACTATATTACCTTTATTTTACGCCAGCCTGTCAGAAAATGAAAATCAAGATGATTCAGAGATATTGAAAACTTTTTATCTTAACTTAAAATAATGGATAGAACGATTCGTTTGGAAAGAAGGTTCATCATGGCCCGGATATTATACATTGAAGATGAAACAGATATTGGTGAGTGGGTAAAGCAGCGTCTGATGGAACAAGATCATGACGTTACGTGGCTAACAACCGGTGAAAAAGCGGAACAATATATTCGTGAAGTGGACATCGTTATTTTGGATGTGATGCTGCCGGGACTTGACGGGTTCTCACTCGGAAAGCGGATTAAAAAAGAAAAACCGGATATGCCGATTCTGATGCTGTCTGCCCGAACGGCGGTAGAGGATAAGTTGGAGGGGTTAGGTTTTGCGGATGATTATGTCACAAAGCCGTTTCATCCGGATGAGCTTGCTGCACGTGTTGATGTTCTACTAAGGCGATATGATAAACAGGATGAACTTCTGCAATTGCAGCACTTGGCAGTCAATACACAGGATCTGTACATCATCAATCAGGAAACGGGTGAAGAAATCCAATTGACCGGCAAGCAGTATCATATATTCCGTTATTTCCTGCGTCATTTAAATCAGATTTTAACGAAAGAACAGCTGTATGAAGGTGTATGGGGCGAACAATACATTGAAGGTGACAAGACATTAATGGTTCATATTCGTCACTTAAGAGAAAAACTTGAAAAAGATCCGGCCCGTCCAACGATTATTGAGACGATTCGCGGTATTGGATACAGGGTGAGAAAATGAAGCTTTTCAGATTTTTTAAATCACTGCAAGCGAAATATTTGCTGATTATCTTCACCGCGATTTTCGTCATGCAAATCAGCCTCATTATATCAGCCTTAATTCTGACTAATACGAATGTTGATGATTTGGAACGGGATTATGCCGGGGTTGAAGATAAATGGCATCAAGACGCCGGGGATATGCAGACGGTTTCAAGGGAAACGGTCATGGCCCACTTCCGGGAATGGAAACAAGCCTATCCGGATGCCGGCATGTTTTGGGTGAATGGTGATGGCCGGCTGTCAGCAGAACTTGATAGCGCGGTGGATTTGCCGACGGAATGGGATGCTGCATATACAGCACAGTTCATCAAAGATCGGTATAACGGTAATCCATATACAGTTGTCGCTTTTCTCGGTCAGGAAGAAAATCAAGGCTTTATCGTTTTGGAAATGCCCCGGGTTGTCATGGATAACGCTACCAGTGACAGGACTTGGGTATATTCGGTCACATTCCTTGTTCTAATTTTTTTGTTTATGATCGTATCACTCATATTTTTTAGGCAGATCCGGAAGCGGCTTCTGAATCTGCAGAAGGCGATGGCTGTCCGGGACGTTGACAATTTGCCGGTATTGATTGATGTGAAAAAGGATGATGAAATAGGCCAGCTTGAAACAGCATTCAACACCATGGTTAATGAACTGCGTGAAAGCAGGGAGCGTGAACAGGAAGAAGAACAGCTGAGACGTGAGCTGATTGCCAATCTGTCACATGACTTGCGCACGCCATTAACCAAAATGCGGGCACAGATGGATGCTATTTCCAAGGAAGGTCTGTCTGATGGCGGGCAGCAGGCTGTCGAGCGCTTGGAAGGATCCATTGACAGTATAGATCGACTGATTGAAAACCTGATGTCATACACTTTATTAACGGCAAGCAAATTGAAATATCAGCCTGAAGAAACTGATGTGATTCGTCATGTTCGGACTTCCCTTGCGTCATGGTATCCGCTGTTTGAGCAGGAAAACTTTGAAATTGATGTTCAGCTGGAACCATTTGAAAACAATGACTGGCTGATCGATCCGCTTTGGATGGACAGGGTTTTTGATAATCTGCTGCAAAATGTCATTCGTTATGCTAAAGATGGCCGGTATATCGGCGTGACAACCGAGACAACCGGTGACTATGACGCTATTGTTATCAGCGACCATGGCCCCGGTATGGATCATGAAGAATCTGAAAAAGGCGCCGGCATCGGATTGTCAATTGTTGACATGATGGTACGGCAAATGGGACTGGATTGGGATGTGGAATCGGATGAAGACGGGATGACTGTAAGGATTAAAAAGCATAAGGGGCAGAATAATGAGGCAGGGGATTGACTTTAACGGGTTAGGTTTGTGGACTTTTTATCGCAGGTTTGCATCGAATACGACATTTTGGTTGATTTTCG
>NZ_DATGTI010000162.1:0-5552 GCF_035301925.1 Lentibacillus sp.
AAAAATGCTTCCATTAGTAAGCAGGCTGCCGAACAGAGACGCAATCTCATTCAAAATTGCCGGCTTTTTTGAGAAATTGGGTGATGCTGTACATCCGGGCAATACAGCAACGCTTTATTTGGAGGAACTGGAAGAGCTGCGCCGAACGTTCGACCGGGAAGAATTGCCGAAAACGCGGGAAGCGTTTGAAACACGAGCTAACCTATTCCGTCTGCTGCATGAAATAGAAGATTACCTGCTGCTGAAGAAAAAATTTAAAAAAAGTGATGTACCCGAAAAAACACGTAAGAAAAAAAGACCGGAATAATATGCTCTCCAGTCTTTTCAGTCCGTCAACATGAAATTGGTTTTCAGCTGAATGCAGATATCTGACTCTAATCATATAAACATTGACAGTCCCATTGTCAATGTCGAAAGGATCATTGCCAAGATCATAATATATATGACTACTTTTATTCTGCGTTCACGTTTAGATTTTTTTCTGGCAGCCAATTCTATTCCTCCTTACGTCCTTTTCCTGACTTGTATTTTACCGTTAATTATGGAACTGGACAAGTGTCATCATAAGATAAATTATTAAGAATTAGAAAACAGGGGGGTTCAGTTTATGAGTGATTATGAATTTCAGTCTAAAAAAGAAGCCTGGGAAGCAACTGTTGACAAAACATTGGAACGATTTCCGGAAAGGAAAAACCCGTTCACAACGTCATCTGATCTGGAGGTTGATCGGCTGTATTACCCAAGCCGTGATGGAGAATATGAGGAAAAATTGGGCTATCCTGGTGAATATCCTTATACCCGCGGGATCCAGCCAACCATGTATCGGAGCCGGTTATGGACGATGCGCCAGTATGCCGGCTTCGGATCTGCTGAAGAAACCAATAAACGATTCCGCTATTTGCTTGATCAGGGACAGACGGGTTTGTCGGTCGCTTTTGATTTGCCGACACAAATTGGATATGATTCCGACGATGTCATGGCTGAGGGGGAAGTCGGCAAAGTTGGGGTTGCGATTGATTCATTACATGATATGGAACAATTGCTTGATCAGATACCACTTGACAAAGTCAGTACATCCATGACCATCAATGCGCCGGCGTCTGTTCTCTTATGCATGTATCTTGCAGTCGGCGAAAAACAGGGCGTTCCACTGGAAAAGCTGACCGGCACCATCCAAAATGATATTTTGAAAGAATATATTGCGCGCGGTACATACATTTTCCCACCAAAGCCATCGATGCGGTTAATTACCAACATATTTGAGTATTGCCGGCAATATGTACCGAAATTCAATACAATCAGTATTTCGGGATATCATATTCGTGAGGCGGGCTCAACAGCTGTACAGGAAGTGGCGTTCACCCTTGCAGATGGAATGGCATATGTTGATGCTGCACTGGAAGCAGGCCTTGACATTGATGCCTTCGCGCCAAGACTGGCTTTTTTCTTCAATGCCCACAACAATTTTTTTGAGGAAGTGGCTAAATTCCGTGCAGCCAGACGCATATGGGCAAAGATCATGAAGGAACATTATCAGGCAAAAAATCCAAAAAGCTGGAAATTACGGTTTCATACGCAAACAGGCGGATCGACACTGACCGCACAGCAGCCTGATAATAATGTTGTCCGGGTTACAATGCAGGCACTCGCAGCTGTACTTGGCGGTACTCAAAGTTTGCACACGAATTCACGTGATGAAGCTTTGTCCCTGCCAACTGAAGAATCGGCCCGCATCGCACTTCGGACGCAGCAGATCATTGCTCATGAGAGCGGTGTGGCAGACACGGTTGATCCGTTAGGCGGTTCGTATTACGTTGAGTCGCTAACCGATAAGATTGAGGAAGAAGTGAATAAATATCTGGAACGAATTGATGAAATCGGTGGTGCGGTCAAGGCTGTAGAAGAGGGATATATGCAGCGGGAAATTCAGCTTACTGCGTACGAAACACAAAAGAAAATCGAAAATGAAGAAGAAATAATTGTCGGTTTAAATCAATATAAGCTTGATGAGGAAGTCGATCCGGAATTGCTGAAAGTTGATGAAGCACTGGAAGCAGCCCAAATTGATGCGCTGGAAACTGTGCGCAGTGAACGTAATCAGGAATCAGTTGACTTTAAGCTCAACGCATTACGCGAGCAGGCTAAACATCCGGATGTAAATCTGATACCGTATATTTTGGATGCCGTGAAGGTTTATGCGACCGTCGGTGAAATTTGCAATGTATTGCGTGATGAATTCGGTGAGTATACAGGTATGTAAAATACTTGTATCATCAAGGAACAAACTGGAAGAAAAGGTTAAATTATTTTTTATACGTTTTTAAACATTTAAAATGGGGGGAAATAACATGGGGAAAATACGCGTACTGATCGCAAAGCCCGGTTTGGATGGGCATGACCGGGGTGCATTGGTCATTGCCCAGGCTTTACGTGATCACGGTATGGAAGTGATCTACACTGGATTGCGGCAATCACCGGTACAAATTGCACAAGCTGCCATTCAGGAAGATGTGGATGTTATCGGATTATCATCGCTTTCCGGGGCGCACAAAACCTTATTTCCAAAAGTCATTGAAGCCCTGAAAGAACGGCATGCAGCCGACATTCCAGTGGTTGGCGGGGGCGTTATCCCTGCTGAAGACATTCCGTATTTAATGGAGCATGGGGTTCAGAGAATATTCACGAGCGGATCTTCAACTGAGGCACTGGCCACTTATATTAAGCAATTGGTGAATCCGGAAGCAGAAAAACTGAAAGCACCGGAAAAAATTGCTCATATCGGCATTGCGGTGAAGCAAATTGACCAGGCATTATCCTTTTATACGGATACCCTCGGACTGGAGCTGGAAGGTATTGAGACAATTGAGACAGAAGGCGTTAAGACAGCTTTTTTGAAAATTGGCTCATCCAGAATCGAGCTGCTTGAGCCATTGACCACCGAATCCCCGATTTATCGTTTTTTGAATAAAAGAGGTGAAGGCATTCATCATATCGCTCTTGAGGCAGATGAGCTTGATGAACGCCTGAACACTTTGAAATCAGAAGGGATTCCATTGATCAATGAAGAGCCAAAGCAAGGCGCCCATGACAGCCAGGTTGCTTTTATCCACCCAAAGGCCGCAAATGGTGTTCTGTTTGAATTGTGTCAGCATCCTAAAGGAAGTGAAGCATAATGGATATTTTCGACAAGATCAACGAATTATATGATAAACGCCGGCAGGTCGAGCTTGGCGGCGGTGATGAACGGATTGACAAGCAGCACGCCAAAGGCAAATTGACAGCACGCGAGCGGATTGATTACTTGCTTGATGACGGTTCGTTTGTAGAATTAAACCCATTTATCGAGCACCGCGAGACTGACTTTGGTATGAATAACAATCATGCCAATGGAGAAGGTGTCGTTACTGGCTATGGAAAAATAAATGGACGGGCTGTTTATTTATTTGCACAGGATTTTACCGTTTATGGCGGTGCCCTTGGTGAGATGCACGGAAAGAAGATTGCGGCTGCTATGGATCTAGCCGCCAAAACCGGCACGCCTTTTATCGGATTGAATGATTCAGGTGGTGCCCGAATTCAGGAAGGTGTCTCATCTCTTGATGGATACGGGCAGGTATTTTACCGCAATTCAATTTATTCGGGGGTCATCCCGCAGATCTCGGTTATCATGGGGCCGAGTGCGGGCGGTGCCGTTTACTCACCAGCCATTACCGATTTTGTCATCATGGTTGAAAAAACCTCGCAAATGTTCATTACCGGGCCAAAGGTAATTGAAACGGTGACCGGCGAACAGATTTCTACCGAGGAACTGGGTGGTGCCGATGTCCACAATGCCAAAAGCGGCAATGCCCATATCAAGGCGGCCAGTGAAGAAGAAGCGCTTGATGCCGTAAGAGACCTTATCAATTATTTACCGGCCAATAATCGGGAAAATCCGCCAGTGAAAACGTTTGAATTGAATGATGAAACACGCCCTGATCTGACCGATATCGTCCCATTTGATGCGACACGGCCCTATGATGTTAAGTCTGTCATCGAGCAAGTGGTTGACCCAGGAAGTTTTTACGAGTTACATAAAGGCTTTGCTAAAAATGTTGTCG
Organism: Lentibacillus sp.; assembly: GCF_035301925.1. Taxonomy (GTDB): domain Bacteria; phylum Bacillota; class Bacilli; order Bacillales; family Amphibacillaceae; genus Lentibacillus. Next base: position 4,101 of record NZ_DATGTI010000162.1, read on the forward strand.
TCGGGTTTGCACGTATTAATGGGGAACCTGCAGGATTTGTGTGCAATCAGCCGAAATATCTCGCAGGGGGGCTTGACATTGATTCAAGTGATAAAGCATCCCGGTTTATCCGTTTTTGTGATTCGTTTAACATACCACTGATTACGTTTGAAGATGTTACCGGCTTTTTCCCTGGTGTGAAACAGGAACATGGCGGGATCATCCGCCATGGCGCTAAAATATTGTACGCATATTCCGAAGCAACGGTTCCGAAAATAACGGTGATTACCCGTAAAGCATATGGTGGGGCATATGTAGCCCTGAACAGTAAATCAATCGGCGCTGATTTGGTATATGCCTGGCCAAATGCTGAAATTGCCGTTATGGGTCCTGATGGGGCTGCCAATATTATTTTTGCCAAAGAAATTGCTGAAAGTGACAATCCGGAAGCGACACGCCGGGAAAAAATCAGCACATACCGTGAGAAGTTTGCCAATCCTTATGTGGCAGCAGGACTTGGCATGATCGACGACATCATCGATCCGCGCGAAACACGAGTGAAGCTGATTCAAGCACTGGAAATGCTTCACCATAAAGAAGAGGATAGGCCCAAGAAGAAACATGGCAATATACCTTTGTAAACAATTCAGGAGGCACAGATTATGATTTCTATCGATCAAGACAGGCTAATAAACGAATTTTTCGAACTGGTTCAAATTGATTCGGAAACCGGCTTTGAAAGTGAAATAGCAGAAGTCCTGACTAAAAAATTTACAGATTTGGGTCTGGAGGTAAAAGAAGATGATAGTAAAGAGAAAACAGGTCACGGCGCCGGGAATTTAATTTGTACATTAAAAGGTAACAAAGAAGGCGCTGATCCGATTTATTTCACCTCGCATATGGATACCGTGATCCCTGGCAATGGGATTAAACCATCTATCAAAGATGGTTATATCGTCTCCGATGGCACAACGATCCTGGGTGCAGATGACAAAGCGGGGCTTGCTGCCATTTTGGAAACCATTCGCACATTAATTGACCAGGATGTAAAGCATGGGGATATCCAATTTGTCATTACCGTCGGGGAAGAATCCGGATTGGTTGGCGCCAAATCCCTAGATGGTTCACTTATCAATGCAAAGTACGGCTATGCGATTGACAGCAATGGCACTGTTGGCGATATCATTGTGGCAGCACCGACACAGGCCAAACTGAATGCGGTTATGAAAGGAAAAACGGCACATGCCGGGCTGGCACCCGAAAAAGGTGTGTCAGCGATAACACTCGCCGCAAAAGCGATTGCCAGAATGCCGCTTGGACGGATTGATGATGAAACGACAGCCAATATCGGCCGGTTTGAAGGCGGTAAACAAACAAATATTGTAGCAGACCGGGTGGACATATTGGCTGAAGCCCGTTCGCTCATCCCGGAAAAACTGGAAAAACAGGTAGCGGAAATGAAGCATGCTTTTG
>NZ_DATGTI010000163.1:0-10901 GCF_035301925.1 Lentibacillus sp.
GGTCATTTTATACATGTTTAACTGCCTCCAGGTGCAAGGGTTTTGAACGAATTCTTATAAAAGGCCTTGCACCTATATTCGACATAATACGATCAAATTCCTTGTCAGTATTGGATTTTTTGTTTGTTCAGCAGTCCCTACATAGCTATAAACATAATGGCCAGCTGCATCGTGTATGGGAAGAAACGCTTGTACTGAAAAGGACGGCCATGATGGTCATTGGTGCAAATGATAAAACACGGGTGGAAGAAAGTGATGGACGGACATGGATAACGAGAGAACCCGCCATCTGTTATTTTCATTCAGACTATTGGTTTAATATCATTGCCATGCTGCGTACAGACGGTATTTATTATTATTGCAATATCAGTTCGCCATTCATTTTTGATAAGGGCGTCTTGAAATACATTGATTATGACCTCGATATCAAAGTATATCCGGATATGACGTTTGATTTGCTTGATGAGGACGAGTATGAAACACATAAAAGTCAAATGAATTATCCTGACGCCCTGGATCGTATTTTGTACCGCCATATGGATTATCTGACAGGCTGGATCAGACAGCGGAAAGGCCCTTTTTCAGGGGAATTCATTGATCAATGGTATGAACGGTATTTAACGTACAATAGACGCGATTCAATTAATTGATTCACCATATGGAATGGCTTTATAATTTAATAAGTGTCGAAGTGACTGGTCCTTGTTACTGCGGTAGCAGGGTTTTTCTTTGCAGCGTGCCAGGATTTGGTGAATTTCCGATTTTCAGCAAGCTATTATACAATAAGGATGCGAAATTATGAGCAGTATTAAACAATATTTGCAGTTCGTCAAACCATATAAATGGAAAATTTTAATAACGGTTTTTGTCGGTATTCTGAAATTCGGCATTCCGCTATTGATCCCATTGATTTTAAAGTATGTGATCGACAATATTATCAATGCGGATGATTTGGCAGAAGCAGCTAAACTCGAGCATTTATTTTGGGTGATGGGTAGCGCCTTTATCATTTTCCTGATTTTGCGTCCGCCGATTGAATACTTTCGACAGTATTTGGCACAATGGGTTGGAAACACCATCCTGTATGATGTCAGGGATAAGCTGTTTGATCATATCCAAAAACTGAGCCTAAGATTTTATTCTCAGACAAAAACCGGGGAAATTATTTCCCGGGTAATACATGATGTCGAACAGACGAAGAATTTTGTTGTGACCGGACTCATGAATATTTGGCTGGACATGATCACCATCCTGATCGCAATCGGCATTATGCTGACAATGGATGTCGGGCTGACAATTGTCGCTATTATTTTGTTCCCGATATTTGGCTTCTGTGTCAGATATTTTTATGGCAGACTGCGCAGATTAACACGGGAACGTTCGCAGTCGCTTGCGGAAGTACAGGGGCATTTACATGAACGTGTCCAGGGCATTCCGGTGACGAGAAGTTTTGCACTGGAAGATTATGAACAGGGGCAATTTGATGTACGGAATGCCAACTTTTTGCAAAAAGCACTCAATCATACAGACTGGAACGCCAAAACGTTTGCGGTGATGAATACGATTACCGATCTGGCACCGTTATTGGTGATCGCGTTTGCTGGCTATCAGGTGATTCAGGGGAACGTAACGATTGGGACAATGGTTGCCTTTACCGGGTATATGGAACGGGTCTACAGTCCACTGCGCCGGCTGATCAGCTCTTCAACCGTTCTGACCCAGTCGATTGCATCGATTGACCGTGTGTTTGAGTTGATGAATGAGTCGTATGATATTGTCGACAAACCGGATGCTGAAAGGCTCGACCACGTTGACGGCAACATCGATATCGATCATGTGTCGTTCAAGTATGAAGATGAGGAAGCAGAAGTCCTGCATGATGTCTCTCTAAATGTTAAAAGCGGTGAAACAATTGCATTTGTCGGCATGAGCGGCGGCGGTAAATCAACACTAATCAGCCTTATTCCTAGGTTTTATGATGTCACAAGCGGCTCAATCAAAGTGGACGGCACAGATATTCGCGATGTAAAAGCCCGTTCATTGCGAGATAACATTGGCATGGTTTTGCAGGACAATATCCTGTTCAGTGAGTCGATCGCCATGAACATCCGAATGGGCAAACCCGATGCGACTGATGAAGAAGTGGTCGCTGCTGCTAAAGCGGCAAATGCCCATGATTTTATTCAGGAACTGCAGGATGGTTATGATACGCTCGTCGGTGAACGGGGTGTTAAACTTTCCGGCGGGCAAAAGCAGCGGATTGCCATAGCAAGAGTGTTTTTGAAAAATCCGCCGATCCTGATTTTTGATGAAGCGACATCAGCACTCGACCTGGAAAGTGAGCACATTATCCAGGAAGCGATGGAACGCCTTGCTTCCGATCGGACGACATTTATCGTAGCACACCGTTTGGCTACGATTACCCATGCTGATCGAATTGTCCACATTGAAGATGGTGAAATTAAGGAAGTTGGTTCCCATAATGAACTGATGGCACGAAAAGGCCACTATTATGATTTGTATCAAGTACAGAATTTGGATGACCATGGCTAAATGGCAAAAAAACACGCCTTCATGTATGATTTGGGGGGTGTTTTTTGTTTTCTTGAAGGGGGATTTAACGGGTGTTTAATTTTTTGATGGCTATTCAAAATCTTCAACCTGACAGGATAAATTTAGCGTGAGCGGCCTGAACTCAAACGACAACGGTTTGAACGCGAGCGGGAGCGGCTAAACTCAAACTAGAGCGGCCAAAACCCCAGCGACGACAGTACTAACTCAAGTGACAGTAATCGCAACTCAAGCACAGGCGCATCCAAATAGACGACACCTTTTTAGCATTAGCTCAATTGTAGTTGTAACACAAAAAATACACCCTCCAATCAAGGAGCGTGCATTTAATAGTTATTTCGCCATAGTTGCAAATGCCTTACCGACAGCTTCAATGGTTGCATCAATATCTGCTTCAGTATGTTCGGTCGTCAGAAACCATGCTTCGAATTTTGATGGCGCCAGATTGATGCCCTGCTCAAGCATCAGCCGGAAAAACCGGGCGAATGCTTCACCATCACTGGATTCAGCCTGTTCATAATTTTCTACAGTATCACCACCGAAGAAAACAGTAAGGGCACCGCATACACGGTTGACAGAAATTGGGATTCCTGCTTCGGATGCTTTAGCCAAAATGCCGTTTTCAAGGCGCTCACCAAGCCGGTCAAGCTTGTCATAAACACCGTCTTCTCCCAATACTTCCAGACATGCAATGCCTGCTGACATCGATGCTGGGTTTCCGGCCATGGTTCCAGCCTGATAAGCAGGGCCAAGTGGTGCAACTTGTTCCATAATATCCTGACGTCCGCCATAAGCACCAATCGGTAATCCGCCACCGATGATTTTGCCAATTGCCGTCATATCAGGCTCAACGCCATAAATCTGTTGCGCACTGCCATATGTGAATCGGAATGCCGTGATGACTTCATCATAAATTACCAGCGCTCCCGCATTATGAGCGGTATCGTTTACGCCTTGCAGGAACCCTTCATTTGGTTTGACAATGCCAAAGTTGCCGACAATTGGTTCGACAAGCACGGCTGCTACCTGATCACCCCATCGGTCCATTGCTTGCCGGAATGTGTCCAGGTCATTAAAAGGAACGGTAATGACATCTTCAGCAATCGACTGCGGAATCCCTGCTGAATCAGGTGTGCCCAATGTTGCCGGTCCGGAACCTGCTTCAACGAGAACCGAATCAAAATGCCCGTGATAACTGCCGGAAAATTTGATGACTTTGTTTCGCCCGGTATAAGCGCGGGCAACCCGGACTGTTGTCATAACTGCTTCAGTCCCTGAATTGGTGAACCGTACTTTTTCCAATGAAGGTATGGCTTCTTTCAGCATTTTAGCAAATGTATTTTCAAGTTTTGTCGGTGTACCATACAAAACCCCATTGTTGGCAGCATGTGTGATGGCTTCAGCGATATGCGGATGGCCATGGCCGGTGATGATGGGACCGAATGCACCCAAATAATCAATATATTTATTGCCGTCAACGTCCCAGAAATAAGCACCTTTGGCTCTATCCATGTAAACCGGTGCGCCCCCGCCGACGCCTTTATAGGCTCTTGATGGTGAATTCACGCCGCCGACAATATGGTCAAGCGCTTCTTCGTGCAATGCTTTTGATGTTGAAAAATCCATTCATAATGCCTCCCAAAATGATTACATTAAATCCAATTATGATTATACCGCATTGGACTGATTACGAAAAATAAATGGCAATTCAGGAGTTGGATGAGCATATGAATGAAACAGGGCGGGGATAGTATGGACATCATTTCATGGGTTGTTATCATTGTGATTACGATTATCGTGACGATTAGCATCGTTGACTTTATCCGGAGCGGCAGATTTCGTGGTAATATACAAATGCGGGACAGCCGTTTCTCTGCTGAGCTTTTTTATACATTGCTGATCATCTACCTCATCGTTATTTTCGGGTTCGGGCTCATTTATTTTGTGCTGTCGATGAACCATGTTTTACTGGTTGAGCATGGTGAACTGCGGGAAGTCAGTGTGATTGGATCATTAATCCATTCATTTTACTTCAGCGGTGTCACGCTGTTGACGATTGGCTACGGGGACATTATACCGGTTGGTATCGGAAGACTCATTGCGCTTGTTCAGGCATTGATCGGTTACGTGCTGCCGACTGCATTTGTATTAAGGCTGGTGCAGTCCAATCAGCAGAATAGAGACAGAAAGAAGGATATGCTATAGTGGAGGACAAGGGTGTTCAAAGTGAGGCCACGCTCTTTTTGAGCACATTATAACCGACATTTTCTATTATGGAGGGATATCGATGCGTACAGAAGCAGGAAAACAAGCACCAGAATTCACTTTGCCGAATCAGAACGGTGAACAGGTGAACTTGTCAGATTTTCGCGGTCAGTATGTTGTCCTCTATTTTTATCCAAAAGATATGACACCAGGCTGCACTAATGAAGCATGTGACTTCCGGGATAACAAGGAAAAATTCAGTGATCTTGATGCAGTCATCGTTGGCGTAAGCCCTGACCCGGTCGAAAGTCACCAGAAATTTATTGACAAACACGACCTGCCATTTATGCTTTTGGCGGATGAAGATCACCAAGTGGCTGAGGATTACGGTGTCTGGAATGGAGGCATTGAACGCTCCACTTTCATCATTGATCCGGAAGGCACTTTGCAGAAAGTATTCCGCAAAGTGAAAGTGGACGGACATGTCGAAGAAGCACTTGAATTTCTGCGCGAAGCCAGTTGATGAAACGAGGCAGTCCATATCCGGGTGGGCTGCCTCATTTTATTGTAGGCGGGACAAAGGGTCGGGACAAAGGGTCAGACCCTTTGTCCCGTTTCTTGTTATACATGCTCTGACTTCCGAATAGAATGAATTGACTATACAAAAGCGGGGGTGTACTGTCATGGAGGTTCGTGAGTCTGTCCGATTGCGTTCTTATGGCAGGAGAAACAACTTTTATTTGACGGTCAAAAGGTTGATGGATGTTCTGATAAGCTTGTTCGGTTTATGCATTCTATTACCTCTTATGGTCTGGATCAGTTACCAAATCATGAAAAAAGACGGAAGACCGGTGTTTTTCCGTCAAGCCCATGTTGGAAAAGGGCACCGTGAATTTATCATGTTGACATTCCGCACGATGACAAACGCCTCTAAAGTCATTCGTGCCCTCCCGCCACATCCTTTTCCGGAAAATTGGGCAAATGGTGTACCGGATGCATTTTATTTCACCCGAAATCCGCAGCAGATGGTGACCGGGTCAGGAAAGTGGATCAAAAAATATCATCTTGAAAAGCTCCCTGCACTCATAAACATCTTAAAAGGGGACATGAGTCTTGTCGGTCCAAGTCCGGAAATACCGGAAATTGCCGATCACTATAATCGCCATCAGGCACAACGGTTGCGCATGAAACCGGGGCTGACCGGTCTAGCTCAGATTCACGATCATCATCATCAAAACCACGGAAAGAAAGTCATGGATGATTTGCATTATATCAATGATTGTTCAGCTAAACTTGATATAAAAATCCTTTACCGCACATTAAAGCGCCTTGTGAACTAATGGCATTTTCATGTGAAAACGTTTAAAATAGAATTGAGAAAAAGGGGGGATTGCTTTTGAACATCCTTTTTTCAGCAAAAGTATCGGAAAAACACCGGACAAGACTTCGTGAACATTATCCCGATGTGACGTTCACTTTTTGCAAAAACATGGATGAGGCCCAAACACACATCGACAGAGCGGAAATTCTAGTGACATTCGGAGAGGATCTGACAACTGAACTGATCAGTCAGGCGTCACAATTGAAATGGATTATGGTGCTGTCCGCGGGCATTGATAAAATGCCATTTGACGCAATCAGTGATCGGCAAATTCTGGTGACGAATGCAAGGGGCATCCATAAGTATCCGATGGCGGAGTATGCGATTTCCATGCTGCTGCAAGTCAACCGTCAGGCTAAACAACTGATGGAAAATGAACAGGCAAATAAATGGGATCGCTCCGTACGCATGCAGGAAATAACGGGAAAAACAATCCTTATTGCCGGAACCGGTTCGATTGGTCAAGAAGTGGCACGGCTTGCTAACGCATTCCGGATGAAGGTGTATGGTGTTAACAGAAGTGGGCAACCTGTTGAATATTTTGACCAGGTTGCCAAGCAGAACGCGTTTGAAACTTTATTGCCTGAAGCTGATTTTGTCGTATCGGTCCTGCCGAGCACACGGGAAACAAAAGACTTTTACACATATGACCATTTCCGGAAAATGCCGGAACATGCTGTGTTTTTAAACATGGGCCGCGGCGATGTGGTGTCTGGAGAAGTGATTTTAAAAGCAGTACGCGAGGGAGAAATTGCCCACGCGGTACTGGATGTTTTTGAAGAAGAGCCGCTTCCGGAAGATCACCCATTCTGGGAAGAAGAAAATGTAACGGTAACACCGCATTTATCGGGCGTGTCACCATATTATCAGAGACGGGCGCTTGAGATATTTGAACAGAACCTGCAAACGTATTTGGACGGTGGAACGGATTATGTAAATAAAATGGATGTGACAAGGGGGTATTAAAATGCGAATTTATACCAGAAAAGGTGATCAAGGACAGACATCATTAATCCATGGACAACGGGTACCGAAAAATGATCTGCGCGTGGAGGCATATGGTACATGTGACGAAGCAAATTCGGTGATCGGATTGGCGCTCAGTTTTCTTGATAAGGAAGAATGGTCAGAAAAGGATGCGTTCCTGGACCAAGTGCACCGCGTCCAGACAATTTTATTTCATGTAGGAGCAGAACTTGCGACACCAAACGATAAGGAAGTGACCTGGAAACTGAAGCAAAAACATATTGATGAACTTGAGAAACAGATGGATGTCTGGGACAAGCATTTGGAAATGCTGCGGAACTTTATTCTGCCATCGGGTCATTCGGCATCAAGTGCGCTGCATATGGCCCGAACGGTTACGAGGCGAGCAGAACGCACTGTGACAGCCTTGAATGAACAGGAAGAAGTCAATCCGCTTGTTATTTCCTATTTGAACAGGCTGTCTGACTTCTTGTTTGTTGCAGCAAGGTATGTCAATCAATCCCTTGGCGGAACGGAAATACCACTAAAAGCAGATGTTTAATGAAGAAAAGGAGTGATTATCAAAATATGGTATCGCTCCTTTTGTAACATCAGGAGACGCCGATCTGAAGGGTGAAACCTCGGTACTGGCAGTAACTTGAAACATATTCCGGGTATGTTCCAAAATTCAGGATTAATAATATTAATAAGTCAGCAATATACTTATATTGACAGAGCCCTGAGCTAACGGGTAAACTTAAATTATAAGAATTATAATATAATAATACAGCTTTAAATCGAATCAATATTGAAAGTGGGGTGCATGACGGTGTCTGAAGATCATAAACTGCAGGAAGCAATCGAAACACTCAGAAACTCTGGTGTACGTATTACACCACAACGTCATGCGGTACTCGAGTATCTTATCAGCTCGATGGTCCACCCGACTGCCGATGACATATACAAAGCCCTTGAAGGAAAATTTCCTAACATGAGTGTGGCAACGGTGTATAACAATTTGCGTGTTTTGCGCGAAATCGGTCTTGTTCGGGAATTGACCTATGGTGACTCGTCCAGCCGTTTTGACTATAAATCAAGTGAGCATTATCATATCATTTGTGAGGAATGCGGGAAGATTGTGGATTTCCATTATCCAACGTTGGATGAAGTCGAATCATTGGCTGAACAAGTCACAGGATTTGATGTCAGCCATCACCGGATGGAGATTTATGGTAAATGCGAAGATTGCCAAAAACTTGCAGCACAACAGCATTAATGGCTTCAATGGCGTATTCCATTAAAAAATCCAGGCTGTTTTGAGATTAGACAGACTGGATTTTTTTATGTTTGTCCCGTATGTAACGGGTAGTAACCTCCCAAAAACGGGAGCTAGCTGCCCGTAAATGTCCGATTCGGTCAGCGGGGAAAAGCGCCCTGCTGAACGTAGTTTCGCTTTATCCCGCATATAATGGTCAGTAATCCGCCAAAATACGGCGGCTAACTGACCTTAAATGTCCGATTCTGCTCAACTAACAGTCAGTGGAGAAAAGCGCTCCACTGACTGAAGTTTCGCTTTATCCCGCATATAATGGTCAGTAATCCGCCAAAATACGGCGGCTAACTGACCTTAAATGTCCGATTCTGCTCAACTAACAGTCAGTGGAGAAAAGCGTTCCACTGACTGAAGTTTCGCTTTATTGATCTTGTTTCATTTTTTCTTTGGCTTCATTCCGGAATTTCCGTTTGTTGTATCTTTCATCAAATTCCAAGCCTTCCAAATCTTTATCAAGTGTCAGCGGCTGTTTGCAGTGCATGCAGGCGTCTACTTTACCGAGCATTTTTGTCGGTTTTTCACAGCTTGGACAAATAATTGGAACAGCTTTTGTTGATAACATCCCGATCCAGAAGTAAACGACACAGCTTAGCAGAATAAATAAAAGGCCGAGCAGGAATAATGTCAGCATCAGCCATTCAATTTTTTTGGCCAGAAGTCCTCCATACATGACGCCAAATCCGATAAAAATCAGAATCAGCGCAAACGAACGGATTTTATTTATTTTACTGGTATAAACCAATTTTTCCGCCATGAATAGTCCTCCTTGTTGTGTTACAAGGACAGTATAGCATATTTTACAGGAATTTCGATTATAGAAAAAGGATTTCACAAAATCATAACGAATTATATACATGATTGAAGGTAATGGAGGATTTGTACAATGGAAGATTTATTACGTCCGATTTATCAGGAGCGCGCGAGCAACCCAAGTACATTAGGTATCATTTTAATTGAAAGAAAGAAACCGAACAGCCCGATCACCGATAATTTTGATGTGGTTTTGCTTATTATTGTCAGGAGCTTAGAGACTGATTGGCAAGAAAAACATTATGAATTATATAATGGCAAAACAGCTGTCATGCATACGATAACTGAAGATCTGCTCAGGCGATGGATTGATACAAGCGGATATCGGAAAGCGGTCGAGTGGATTATAGCAGGAAAAACGATTTTTGACCGGAATGAGTATATTTCCCGCTTGAAAGAACAGTTAAGAAGTTTTCCGCATGAGAAAAGGGACTTAAGGAAAGCAATGGAATTCGGGAAATTGATCAAAAGTTATACTGATGTAAAAGATCTTTACATATCGGAACAATATAAAGATGCTTATACAAGGATGATACATTCGCTTCATTATTTGGCAAGGCTTGCGATTATAGAAAAAGGCTATTATCCGGAAGTGACATTATGGAACCAGGTGAAGAAAATCGATCCTGAAGTCTATAAACTATATGATGAATTGATCAGAAGTAATGAGGAGATAGCTAAACGTGTGGAATTAATGATACTTGCAGCGGATTTTGCCATCAGCAGAAAAGCAAAAGTGTCGGCAAAGCACTTGTTGGATATAATGGAGACAAAAAATGGAGCTTGGTCTTACGAGGAGATCAAGCAGAACGCCAATGTTCAACCATATGAATTGGATCTGAATGCGATGCTCAATTATCTGACTGAAAAAGGGATTCTTGCTGCAGTCAGAATTGATACGAAGGGTGAAGGTGTTTATGAGCGTAAATACCGGGTTAACCGGCCGTAGCGTATTCCGGTATTGCGGTATGGTTTTTTGCCGTTCAATGCGGGAGAGGTAAAAGTGAGACCATTCCCCCTATTTCCTGAAAAAAATCTGACAGGTGAGGTCCGGGAAAATGCCTTAGCGGGTCCCAGGTTAAAGAAAACTGGAATTGTCATCTTCCTTCATGCGAAAATATACCCACTGTATGCAGTGATTGCGGGAAGCAAAACGTTTGTCTTACCAGTCTTCGTCCGATGTTTTGAATTTCTTCAAAAATCGTGTTGACTTTCATGTTAATGCATGGTACATTAATATGCGTCGCAAAAATTCCTGATGAATTTTGAGCGATTAAAAAACAAAAATTTTCCTCTTGCTAAACATGAGGTTTTCGTGTTAAATTAAACATCGTTGCCTTGGATCTGGCAACGAATCCTTTCGAAAAAAGTTGTTGACTTTACTTTTGAAAGATGATACACTAATAAAGTCGCTTTCAAGAGGCGGCAGCAATTTTGCTCCTTGAAAACTGAACAAAACAACCAGTATGCAAGAGATGTCAGTGGTAAGAGGCTGAAAGTCGGAACGTTGATTTCGACGGCAGGCCAATGAAACCCTGGAATCAATTTTTAAAGCAAGCCATGAATGAGATTGATCGGTGTCAATCTTGATTCAAACTTTATTGGAGAGTTTGATCTTGGCTCAGGACGAACGCT
>NZ_DATGTI010000164.1:0-4156 GCF_035301925.1 Lentibacillus sp.
TGACCAAACGCGCTTCTTATTCGGGTGAAACGGTAGGTTAATAGTCCATACGTTTTAGTGAATTCTGAGGTTTCATATTTTTCATTTATTTAAAATATTCGATGCTAACTGTAGTAGTGAAACACCTCTCATACCAGCAAAAATGACCATCAAATGGATGGTCATTTTAAATGCGTGTTTTATTAAATAACAGTACCCTGTTAAATTATGGCCGGATTTATCCATGCAAAATTATACCAGGTTATGTTTAAAGGCATAGATAACAGCTTGTGTCCGGTCCTGCACTTCCAGTTTCCCAAGAATGTTGCTGATGTGAACTTTGACCGTTTTTAAAGCAATGTATAGTTCATTGGCTATTTCCTGATTCGACTTTCCCTGTGCAACTAGCAGCAGGATTTCCATTTCGCGATTGGTCAGCTGATCATGCAGGTGATCGGCAGGCTTTTCCCGCATCCTGTTCATAATCTTTCCCGTTACTTCAGGTTCCAGAATCGATTCGCCTTCATATGTCTTCCTGATGGCTTTCGCAATTTCACTCGCTTTTGATGTTTTCAGCATATAGCTGACAGCACCTGCTTCAAGTGCCGGATAAACCTTCTCGTCATCAAGAAAACTCGTGACAACAATAATTTTGGCTTCCGGCCATTCGGCAATAATCTGTTTTGTCGCTTCAATGCCGTCCATTTCATCCATGACAATGTCCATCAGGATAATATCAGGCCTCAGCTCCAAAGCAAGCCGGACAGCCTCCCCGCCATCATCGGCCTCAGCAGCCACATTGATGTCAGGTTGCGCGGACAGATAAGCTGACACCCCTATCCTGACCATTTCATGATCATCAGCAAATAATACGTTAATCATGGTTCTCACCCTCTTTTCTTAAAGCAGGTACTTTAACTTCGAGCCGTGTGCCTTCATCAGGCAGACTGACGACTTTAAACGTTCCGCCGATTTCAGAAGCCCGCTCACGCATATTTTGCAGCCCATATGAGCTGGTCCGGACATTTTCGGTATCAAATCCGATACCGTCATCAACAATCCGCATAATGATGGTATCATCCCTTTTGATCAGCATGACCTGAAGGGTAGATGCCTTCGCGTGGCGGAATGTATTAGAAACAGATTCCTGCAATATCCGGAAGAGCTGATCCTCCACACCCTTGTCGATCGAAAATTCCTCAAGCTTTGTTTCAATCTCCAACGGCACTTTTTGTGTAAGCTCTGCCAAGAGTTCCTCGGTGCCTTCCTTTAGTGATTTCCCTTTTAGAGCAACTGGTCTCAAATGAAGCAATAATGCCCGCATTTCAAGCTGTGACTGATGAATCATTTTTTCGACCATCTGCAGCTGCCTGTTACGCGACGCATCTTCAGGCGGATCAGCCTCGTTAATAGCCGACATCATCATGGAGGCGGCAAACAACTGCTGACTGACCGAATCATGTAGTTCCCGTGCCAGACGATTTCTTTCCTGTACTACAATCTCCTGTAAACTCTTTTCACGGTCTTTCGTTCTTTCCGTGGCCAGCCGCTGAGCATTTTCGGTCTGAACACGTATTTTTTCCTGTATTTGCTCCATATACTGCCGGATCTTTTCCAGTTCTTTATACGGTTCATCATCGTCAGATAACTTCTGGCCTTTTGCAATTTCATCCAAATGCCTTGATACACGCTGCAGCCGCTGCCGCCAATAGCCGCCGGTCGTTATGCCGATAATTGCACCGGCCACAATCGGTATGCTGAAAACCAGCACCAAAAATGGCACATCGTATATCGTTTTATTCAGAATGAGTGACCAGTCATCAGGCGGAAATGCTGCCAATGTTACCCCAACAATCACCAGGGTAATGATTAAGCTGAATAATGTCGCAGTGAAGACATGCCGCAAAATTGGAATCATATCCGCTTCACCTCGATATCTCCGGAAAGCAGTGATGTCACAATTTTCACCCGCGGTAGTTTTGTATCATAGTTTTCCGTCTGATATAAAAGCGACTGATTCATCAGCTTCCAGTGATGCTTGCCCAAAATATGAGCCCGCCCAAAAATCGAACTGTGATGGACACTCAGTTCCACTTCGTATGGCACGTAAATGACGATGTTGCCAACTAAGTGCCGGATCGAAACTACTGACGTGTCATTTGGCAGAACAGTATTACTCAAGTCGATGATGCGATCACCAAACATACCGTGAATATTGATATCCCGCCACTGATAAGACGTATCGGCCGTATACTGATCGCCAAATACCTTGTGATCAAACAACGGCTCCACCTGGATAACCTCATCAGCATTCATCACGTCCCGGGAAAGTTCAGGCTGGATACGTTGAGCTTCCTGTTTTGATTTCGAATAGTTGATAATAAAGATAACGATAGCAGCCAAAATCAGAAAACGAACGGCCAGCATATTCAGTATGGCAAATATTAGCCAAACAATCCCAAGCCAGAATAATATTTTCCCCCATAATTGGTTAAAATTTTTCCAGCCAACATATACAAAAGCCGCTGAAAACAATGCCGACACAATTGCCCCGCCATGGAAAAAGGCAATTTCTATCACAAAGAGAATCACGCCAATAATCAATATCCAGTTGAAAGTATCTGTCGACAAACGCTGAAACATGAAGTGATCCCCTTTCTTTCTTATCCCGCATATAAGGCTCAGTAACCAAAAAACAGCGGCTAACTGTCCCTAAATGTCCGATTCTGTTCATCTAACATTCTGTGGAGAAAAACGCTCCACAGAATGAAGATTCACTTTATGTAGGAGAGACGCAGAACAACTGCGCCTTTGCAAGTAAAAGTATACCATGTTTTGTTACGTTGCTGTACCAATTATTCCATCGTTCTCCAGAGGGATTAGTGTCTGTTACATGTGGGAAACGGCTATGGATTAATTTGCTTTTTCCTCCATGTCTTTTTCCAGCTTGGCAATTTTATTGTCGAAGGTGCTGCGGTAATAGGAGCTGTTCACCTTGTACTCCAGCCCTTCAATATATTGCTCCAATTCAGAAAAGCGGGAGAAAAGCTTTTCCGACGTTTCTTCAATGACCTGGCTGATTTGATGATTGGCATTTGCGACGTTCTCACGTCCCATTAATTCCATTCTGCGCAGATGCATATCTTTTATTTTATGTTTCATTTCCTCAAATTTCTGCTCCAATGTTTCCAGCTGCTGTACGGCCTCTTCACGTGAAGCTTTCATCCGGTCAGCACGAATTTGATATTCTTCATGCTCATTTCTCGCAAATGCACGCATCTCCTCCTCGCCTGCTTTTTCGGCGATACCCGCCTGCTTCAGTCTTTTGTCGGCCATATCCTGTGCTTTATGGTACTCTCTTGTGAACTCATCCCTGAGTCTGTACTGGCGTTCAATCAGCTTTCGCACCTTTTCTTTTTCCTGTTCACTCTGGCGTAAATATTGATTGAGAGAGGCAAGCGGATTTTTCTGTTCTTTTTGATCCAGCATATTGTGAAGATCTGCTGACACAGAATCCTTAATACGTGTCCATAAGTTTGTCATGATAAATCGCTCCTTTTGAAATTATTGATTAATATCGGCCCATTGACGTTCAAAATTTCTGAACGGATCATGATCCTCCACTGTGTGTTCTGCATATAGATTATCGTTTTTCCAGCCTTTATAAATTAAGTAGAGGACATATGCCGCCGCAACGCCGATGATCGCATAAATATTGGATATTCCTATGCTCAGCACCAGTAACCCGAGAGCGACCCAGCCAATTTTACCTGCTGTAGAGTCACTTTTAACGAATTGCTTAAAGATAACGTACAGCAGCCATATGCTGACACCAAGCAAAATTATAGGCCCGAGGTTTACCAGCAAAATAAAAAGTGCAAGCAGTCCGCCAACAAATAGCAAGAATTTTTTCATGAACCCACCTCCTTCCTTACATGAATCATATCGGGTAAATCGACTGCCGGTAACGATCCTGAGCCATATTTTCAACTAGGTCTAAGGGCGTACTTAAGGAACGCACCACCGTAATCGATAAGCAAATCCTTATCGTGTTAAAACAATAAAAGTAATGGAATGATTCCCCCTAGATTATCAACTAGGGTGAAGTCTCTTCCCTTATTTCTCTGGTGCCTTTTAGAAAGCAGAGCAAGCAGATAACATGTGCGGGAAAGGTCCG
>NZ_DATGTI010000165.1:0-22352 GCF_035301925.1 Lentibacillus sp.
ACCGTTTGCCCCATGCTGGGAATAATCACATTCACCGGCAGCAAAAATGCCCGGGATACTCGTCATCTGATCATAATCGACCCATAGGCCACCCATTGAATAGTGAACAGCAGGGAAAATCTTCATCGGTACTTTACGTGGATCATCACCAACGAATTTTTCGTAGATTTCAATGATACCGCCCAATTTGACATCAAGTTCTTTCGGATCTTTATGGGACAGATCAAGGTAAACCATGTTTTCTCCATTAATGCCAAGTTTCTGATGGACACACACGTCGAAAATTTCCCGTGTGGCAATATCACGCGGTACCAGGTTCCCATAAGCCGGGTACTTTTCTTCAAGGAAGTACCATGGTTCGCCATCTTTATACGTCCAGACACGGCCGCCTTCACCGCGTGCCGATTCACTCATCAGACGGAGCTTATCATCACCTGGTATGGCCGTCGGATGGATCTGAATAAATTCACCATTTGCATACTTAGCACCTTGGCGATAGAGTATACTTGCAGCTGAACCTGTATTGATCATTGAATTGGTTGACTTTCCAAAAATGATGCCAGGGCCGCCGGATGCCATGATGACTGCATCTGAAGGGAATGACTTAATCTCATGTGACCGGATATTCTGCGCCACGATACCGCGGCCCGTGTTATCTTCGTCAATAATCGCGCCGACAAATTCCCAGCTTTCATATTTATTGACCAGACCTTCCACTTCATAACGGCGTACTTGCTCATCCAGTGCATACAGCAGCTGCTGGCCTGTTGTGGCACCGGCATATGCTGTACGATGATGCTGCGTACCTCCGAAACGACGGAAATCAAGGAGCCCTTCTGGTGTGCGATTGAACATGACCCCCATGCGATCCAGCATATTAATAATGCTTGGAGCCGCATCACACATCGCTTTTACCGGCGGCTGATTGGCAAGGAAGTCTCCGCCGTAAACTGTATCATCAAAGTGAATCCATGGTGAGTCACCTTCACCTTTTGTATTGACTGCACCATTGATTCCACCTTGGGCACACACAGAGTGAGACCGTTTTACAGGCACAATGGAAAACAAGTCAACATTCACACCTGCTTCAGCTGCTTTAATTGTTGCCATAAGGCCGGCTAGACCGCCTCCAACAACAATGACTTTACGATTGCTCATATGGATTTTCTCACTCCTTGTACTATATTAAACTCCGTAAGCAAATTGGATTAATGCTCTGACACCGACGTAGCTAAGAGCCAGGAATACGATCAGTGTCGCGTATGTAGCCATTTTCTGGGATTTTGGTGATTGTGTAAAGCCCCATGAAACAAGGAAGCTCCAGAGCCCATTGGCAAAATGGAAAGTGGCTGAAACAACACCAAGAATATAGAACCAGAACATGATTGGATTAGCAAGAATATTTTCCATCAGATTATAATCGAGATCTGCATTGCCAAGACCGATTTGAACACGCGTTTCCCACACATGCCATACAATAAATACAAACGTGATGAGACCGGTTACCCGCTGCAAAATATACATCCAGTTGCGAAAATAACCGTACCGGGTTGTATTGTTTTTTCCAGTAAAGACAATGTAAACCCCCAGTATTGCATGAAATAAAATCGGCAGATATATAACCACGATTTCCAGTACTAATCGGAACGGCAAATCATGCATAAACGCTGCCGCCTGATTAAAACTTTCCTCACCATATACAGCAAAGTGGTTTACAATCAGATGCTGCGTAAGAAATAACCCGATTGGAATGACACCTAACAGGGAATGAAGTCTTTTGTAAAAAAACTCTCGGTGCTCTGCCATGTGTTTACCCCCCTCATTTAAGATGTTAAGTTTTACAGAATGTCACATTTTTAAGCAATAACCCTTTTTTAGTTATTGCCCAAAAATTGTAGAACTTATGACATGTTTATTGTACTTCTAACGATAAAGCCCGTCAAGAAAAGGAAATACCCACTATCAAAAACTTGCTGGGACTGCTTGCACTTTGACGCTTTTACATAGATAATAATGATAGACTTAAACAATGTATCAGTCGCGCAATTGTTACTGGGGAAAGGATGACATCAATGTCAAAAAATCACGAATCCATGCCAATCACACTTCTTGATAAACTGCATACAACAGGAGCTGGATATGACGTTATCCGTTACATCGGTTTACCTGATATATTTGGAGAGGAATCACCCACCCTTCTCTATTTCATGGGAAAAAACCTTTCCAGAAAATTGGATATTCAATCCGTATCCGACATTGTTTATGCATTTGATAAATTAGGATGGGGGCAATTAGAACTCGTTAAAGAAAAAAAGAATCAACTCATCTTTCAATTGATGGCTGATTCGGTCGTCTATCGCCTGACCTCTCCTCTGGATATTGAATTTCGCCTCGAAGCGGGGTTTTTGTCCGAATCAATTGAACAGGTTAAAGGACGATCATGTGAATGCCAGGAAGACCTGCATAAAAAAATTCACCAAGTCGAATTTACAATCATATTCACTGATTAAGACTTCGGGCTTTGTTTAAATTCAAAGGGAGCGGAACACATTACATTGTTTCGCTCTCCTCTTTATTGTTCAAGTGAGCCAGTATATTTTTGGCAACATCCTGTGGAATACCCAATTTCATAATACTTTCCAACGATGTATTTTTAATTTCGTTCACGTTCCTGAAATGTGTCAGCAATAAGCGTCTCCGTTTTTCGCCAACCCCCGGAATCTTATCAAGTTCTGATTGGAATAGATTTTTTCCCCTCAATTGTCTGTGAAATGAAATGGCAAACCGATGCACTTCATCCTGAATCCGCTGTACCAGATAAAACGGCTGTGACTTTCTTGACAATTGAACAATGGCAGGTGGATTGCCATATAACAATTCGCTTGTTTTATGTTTATCATCCTTTGCAAGACCGCAGAGTGGCATATCCAGTCCAAGCTCATTCTCCAAAACATCCAGAGCAGCACTCATCTGACCCTTGCCGCCGTCAACGATGATTAAATCGGGGAGCGGGTGTCCTTCCTTCAATACACGTGTGTAACGTCGACGGATAACTTCCCGCATCGTTTCATAATCGTCCGGTCCGTCTACATTCCTGATTTTATATTTGCGATACTCTTTTTTATCAGGCCGGCCGTCTGTAAAAACAACCATTGCTGAAACCGGATCAGTCCCTTGAATATTTGAATTGTCAAACGCCTCAATACGGTGTGGTGTTTCAATATGGAGTGCCTCACCAAGCTTTTCAACTGCTTGTATCGTTCTTTCCTCATCCCGTTCAATCAGTGAAAACTTTTCATCAAGTGCAATTTTGGCATTTTTCATGGCCAATTCAACCAATTCTTTTTTTCTGCCGCGAAATGGTGTGTGAACATTTATTTCCAATAATTCACCCAACAAATCCGTATCGGTGCCAATCGGAACCAACAGTTGTTTCGGCTTCAAATTGTGCTGATGCAAATAAAACCTTCCGATAAAGCTGATAAATGTATCATCAGGGTCATCAAAGAATGGAAATATCGAAACATCTCTTTCGATTAATTTTCCCTGTCTGACAAAAAACACTTGGATGCACATCCATCCCTTGTCATAGCTGTAGCCAAATATATCGCGGTCAGTCCGGTCATTCAGTGTCATTTGCTGACGTTCCATAACAGCTTCAATGTGCTGGATAAGATCGCGCATCTCCTTTGCCCGCTCAAAGTTAAGATCATTACTTGCCTCATGCATTTTAGCAACTAAACCATTTTTAATGTCCTTATGCCCGCCATGCAAAAACGACGTGATATTATGGATGATTTTTTTATATGTTTCTTCTGAGACAGGTTCCTCACTGCAGGCCAGGCATTGCCCCATATGATAATAAAGACACGGGCGGCCGGGCGGATTGTTGCATTTACGCAATGGGTACAGCCGGTCAAGCAGTTTTTTGGTTTCCCTTGCTGCCATGACATTGGGGTATGGTCCAAAATATTTTCCTTTATCTTTTTTTAAACGCCGTGTAATAAGTAATCGTGGATGACGCTCAGAAGTTATTTTTAAGTATGGATAGGATTTATCATCTTTTAATAGAACGTTGTATCTCGGATCGTATTTTTTTATCAAATTCATTTCAAGGATCAGTGCTTCTACTTCAGATGTTGTCACGATATACTCAAAATCATGAATTTCCTGAACGAGCCGCTGTGTTTTTTTATCATTTGAGCCGGTAAAATAGGAGCGGACTCTGTTTCGAAGCTTTTTCGATTTTCCGACATAAATGACTGTACCATTCTTATCCTTCATCAGATAACAGCCGGGCTGTGCCGGCAAAACAGCCAATTTTTCCTTCAGTTGCTGGTTCATCTGCCATTCATCCTCTGAAAAAATTGTACCAGATTATACAGAATCCCTTGTCACATCACGTGACAAGGGATCATACTACGTTTCTCTCAATTATTATACACCTTACGAGGCATGTTTGTTAATTAAATCAACTAATGCTTCTTTAGGCTGAAAACCAACAACTTGATCGACAACTTTTCCGTCTTTGAAAAGCAAAAGCGTCGGTATGCTCATGACACCATATTTTCCAGCTGTCTCCTGATTTTCATCAACGTCGAGCTTAACAATCTGTACTTTATCTTCCATTTCACCGTCTATTTCTTCAAGTACCGGTGCGATCATTTTGCACGGTCCGCACCATGGAGCCCAAAAATCAGCCAAAACCAGACCTTCAGCAGTTTCCTGGCTGAAATTTTGGTCTGTTACATGTTCGATTGCCATTGAAAAATCCCTCCTCAATCACTTTACTATGGTTCGAGTATATCATCGTTAGTAATTCCTCGCGAATACTTTGCTTATTCATATAGTTCGGGTGGCGTAAAGGCGTTATTTAAAAGATCTGACCGAATAACGATCAGATCTTTTAAACGCTCTAAACGACTTGCTTCAGTTCGTCGGTTAATTTTGGAATCACTTCGAATATATCGCCGACAATACCGTAATCCGCTACATTGAAGATATTGGCTTCTGGATCTTTATTGATCGCAACAATCACTTTAGAGTTGGACATGCCGGCCAAGTGCTGAATGGCACCGGATATGCCGACCGCAATATACAGATCAGGTGTTACCACTTTGCCTGTCTGGCCAATCTGCAAGGAGTAATCGCAGTATTCCGCATCGCATGCACCACGCGAAGCACCGACTGCCCCGCCGAGCACATCTGCGAGTTCATATAATGGTTTGAATCCATCTGCACTCTTGACACCACGCCCACCGGCAACGATGACGTTTGCTTCGGATAAATCAACACCTTCTGACGCTTTACGTATGACATCTTTAATAACTGTCTGCAAATCTTTGATATCAACGTCTTTGGCAGTTACCTCGCCGGAACGTGAATCATCACGCTCTAATGACGGAATATTATTCGGACGAATCGTAACAAATGTCAATCCGCTTGTGATCACCTTTTTCTCAAATGCTTTACCAGAATAAATCGGTCTGATAAATACAGTCTGATCACCGTCATTTTCAATATCTGTAGCGTCTGAGATTAAACCGGTTTCAAGCTTTGCAGCAAGTTTTGGTGTTAAATCCTTTCCGATTGCAGTATGGCCCATGACAATCCCGTCCGGTGATTCATCGCCAATGACGGCCATAACTGCCTGGGAATAGCCTTCTGAAGTATATGTTTCCAAGTTATCGTGTTTGACTGTTACAACACGATCTGCACCATAGTAAATGAATTCCTGCCCTGAATCACTCAAATCATCACTTCCACAGAGGACACCGACAATTTCCGCTTCAGAATCGATTTTCTTGGCAGCTGCAACAGCTTCAAATGTGACGTTGCGTAATTCCCCTTCTCTGGCTTCGCCTATGACAAGTAATTTGCTCATATTATTTCTCCTCTCCTTAGAAATTCTCGTTTATAGTACTTTTGCTTCGTCTTTAAGCAGGGAGACCAATTCTTTCACTTGGTCATCAATTTCGCCTTCCAAGATCCTTCCTGCTTCTTTTTCAGGAGGCAGAAATACGTCAGTTGTCTCTGTTTTTGCTTCGACATCATCTTCATCCAGATCCAGATCATCAATTTCAAGTTCTTCCAGCGGCTTTTTCTTTGCTTTCATGATCCCCGGAAGAGATGGATAACGTGGCTCATTTAAACCCTGCTGGCAAGTTGCCAGTAAAGGGAGATTTGTCTCGATTTTTTCGACATCACCTTCAACGTCTTTATCAATATTCGCCGTCTCCCCATCAATTTCCAATGCCGTTATCGTGGTCACATAATTAATGCCAAGACTTTCGGCGAGTCTGGGACCAACCTGACCACTCGCTTCATCAATGGCTACATTGCCAGCAAGAATAAGGTCGGCTTCTTTATCTTCAAAATATGCTTCCAGTATTTTGGCTGTCGTAAATTGATCGCCGTCTTCCAAATCATCCTCAGTGTTGATCAGGACAGCTTTATCCGCGCCCATAGCAAGTGCCGTACGTAATTGTTTTTCAGCTTCTTCATCGCCGACTGTTACAACCGTCACTTCTCCGCCGTGTTCATCCCGTTGTTTGATGGCCTCTTCCACGGCATATTCATCGTATGGATTAATGATGTATTCAGCACTCTCATCCTCGATTTGACCATCAGAAATGATAATTTTTTCTTCTGTATCAAACGTTCTTTTCAACAATACATAGATGTTCATATCTATTCCTCCTTGTCTCACTTCATAAGGTTGTTCAAAAAGTCCGATAAAAATGACACATCGAAATATGCTAACATCGTCCACGACAATCTCAATGCAGAACTCACCACAAACAAGAGAAGCCCCTGCTCAAAACGGCGCCGCCTTGAACGTTGACACGATTGACGTGCTAGTGCAGGGACCCGCATAGGACGCCTGAGAACTTAGCCTGCCGGTCCTTTTTATCCTCTTTTTGAACCCACACTTTTATCTATTTATCTTGGAAGTTTGGCTTTCGCTTTTCAATAAATGCCTGAATACCTTCTGAAGCATCTTCTGTTCCGAAAATGCGTCCAAACGCTTTTGCCTCTTCCTGCACACCTTTGGAAAACTGTTCTGATTTCGCATATGGAATCAATTTCATGACCTCGTCAATGGTCAGTTTAGATTTGGCAGCAATTGTTTCGGCAAGTTCAAATGCCTTTTCAAACACACCTTCATCCTGAACGGCATGATTGGCCAGTCCCACTGTCAGTGCTTCTTTTCCGGTGATGGGCTGACCGGTCAGAATCATTTCATATGCTTTGGCTGTTCCAACATAGTTGGGCAGGCGCTGTGTTCCGGCAAACCCCGGGATAATACCAAGCGTCAGCTCAGGGAGTCCGAGCTTAGCATTTTCACCCACTATCCGGATATGGCAGGCCATCGCAAGTTCAAGACCGCCTCCTAAGGCAGCACCATGTATTGCAGCAATAACCGGTATCGTGTAGTGTTCAATTCGCTTAAATAAATCCTGTCCTTTTTCCGATAGTGATTCATAGTCGGAAGCATTTTGCAGAGAAGTAAACTCCTTAATATCGGCACCTGCAGAGAAAAATTTGCCTTCACCGTTCAAAATGACAGCTTTTACATTGTTATCGTTTTCAATTTCATCCAGCCTTTTGTCCAGATCATTTAATAGACTGGTAGATAATGCGTTTGCCGGCGGGCTTTTTATGGTTAGCACCGCCACATGCTGCTTCACCTCATAAGCCAGTGTGGTCAAATCAATCCCCCCTTTGTTTATTTTTTTGCGGAAAGGCCGTCTGTGATGAATGCGTGAACATCCTGAGCCTGCTCAACAAGATCATATTTCTGTTCTTTCATCACCCAGTTCGTCACGACTTCATCCAACGTTCCAAAAATCATCTGTCTGACTAGCGGAATATTTAAATTATCCCGAAATATTTTTTCTTTGGTGCCTTCTTTGATTATATCATCAATAACCGTGAGATAGGGCTTTAAAACCTGATTAATTTTCAATCTGAGTTTTGTATTGGATTGCCTTAATTCCAGCTGTGTCACGATAGCCAGATGATGATCGTCTGAAAGCTGACGCAAGTGCATTTCAATTAGTTTGAACAGTTTTTCATCCGCATTATTCATTGTGTTGGTGGCATGGGCTATTTTATCGATAAACTGACCCATTTTTTCTTCAAAAACAGATATCAGGATATCTTCTTTGTTTTTAAAATAAAGGTAAATAGTTCCATCTGCAACACCTGCTTTTTTAGCAATTTTGGAAACTTGTGAAGCATGGTACCCATTCTCTGCAATGACTTCCACAGCTGCCTCAATAATTTGGTTGAATTTTGGTCGCTTATTTCGCATGACTATCTCCTTAACATACACGTTACCCCGAAAGTGAATGAATAATCATTCATCACTCATTGTAAATAACGAACGTCAATATGTCAATATACAGCTTGTACGAATATCCAAAAACGCGTCAAACCGTTTCCTTATTTGCTTCTTTTTCCTCATCAACCAGCTGACGGCGCAAAATTTTCCCGACTGCTGTCTTTGGCAGTTCATCCCTGAATTCGTAGATTCTCGGTACTTTAAACGCTGCCAGGTTTTGACGGCAGTATGCATTCAAATCTTTCTCATCAATTTGGTGACCTTCTTTAAGTACAACATACGCTTTAACCGTTTCACCGCGATATGGATCCGGCACACCTGCTACAACAGCTTCCTGAATCGCTTCATGTTCATACAATACTTCTTCCACTTCACGCGGATAAATATTGTATCCGCCGGCAATAATCATATCTTTTTTCCGGTCGGCGATATAAAAATACCCATTGTCATCCATATACCCCATATCACCGGTCATCAGCCAGCCATCGTTTAAAACATTATCTGTTTCTTCCTGATTGTTCCAGTAGCCTTTCATTATTTGCGGTCCTTTGACAGCCACTTCGCCAATTTCACCAATTGGGGCTTCCTCACCATTTTCAAGTATGATTTTAGCATCTGTGTCCGGCCATGGTATACCAATACTGCCGCTTACACGTTTTTCCCATACTAAATTGGCATGTGTAACAGGTGATGATTCAGTCAGTCCATATCCTTCCACAAGATGACCATTTGTAACTTTTTCAAATTTTTCCTGTACCTCTGTTGGTAACGGCGCAGAACCACTGATACAAGCATCGATTGATGACAGGTCGTACTTTTTCAGGTTCGGGTGATTCAGTAACCCGACATATATCGTTGGTGCGCCCGGAAACATCGTCGGTTTTTGTTTCTGAATGGTTTTAAGTACATCTTCTGCATCAAATTTCGGCATCAAAATCATTTTGAATCCATACATAATTGAGTTGTTCATAACAGCAGTCATACCATAAACATGGAAAAATGGCAGGACACCCATAACTGTTTCTTCTCCCGGCTTGGCTTTATAGAGCCATTTACTGATCATCTGGCAATTAGCAACAAGGTTATAATGAGTCAGCATAACACCCTTTGGATGCCCGGTGGTTCCACCAGTATATTGCAATAATGCCAGATCCTCTTTTGGATTGACATCAACAGGCGTATAATTTTCGTGTCCATCATTAATAATGGACTGCCACACATGCGTATCTTCTGATGGCTCCACTTTAACAACCATATTATATTCTTTTTTCTGGATAAAAGGATAGAACACATTCTTTGGAAACGGCAAATAATCCTTAATGCCGGTCACAATCATATGTTCCAGCGGTGTATTGCCGCGAACATTTGTTACACGCGGGACCAGGATATCCAAACAAACGATGAACGTCGCACCGGAGTCGTTCAGCTGATATTCGAGTTCCCTTTCTTTATAAAGCGGGTTAGTCTGTACAACAATTCCCCCTGCAAGCAATACCCCGTAATAACTGATCACGGCCTGCGGGCAATTTGGAAGCATGATGGCAACCCTGTCACCCTTCTCAAGACCTAAAGATTGAAAATATGCGGCTGTTTTTTTGGCTTCAGAATAAACTTCAGCAAATGTCATTTCTTTGCCCATGAAGTAAAGCGCTTTCTTTTCTGGCAATTTTTCAGCAGTTGATGCTAAAAAAGAATCAAGCGGCTTCTCATCATACGGGATGGTCGCCGGGATTTCATCCGGATAATGAGCATGCCAAACTTTCTGTTCTGCCATTGCAATTTCCTCCTTTTTTTGCTGGGTTACTTCCATTATATCGATAAATTAGTATTTTTTGAAACTTTAATCACTTATTTATTAAAATTTTTTTAAAGGTGCGTGTTCAAAAAGGATAAAGTGTCATTTGTTCAGCGGATTGACTTAGGAAAAAACAAAGGTTAAGAACTTAAACATTATGCTCCAGCACCTTTATAAACCGCACCGTACTGACCCGAATAGCATTGAAGCTTAATAGGCAGTTGGTCCCCCACATGCTATTTTCATTTTCTTTCTAATTTGATGTGGGGACCTACAAGGACGGGTGAAAAGGACCAGGACTTTTTGAATATTCTTTAAAGGAAATAAATAACCCCAACAATCAAAAAAACAACAGCAACGACAAACATTGCTTTAGCCAGCTTTTCCAGAAACAGTTTAATCTCCCCCAATACTCACGCCAATGATGAACGATAATCCGATGGAAATAAGCATCGAAATGAGCCCGACTGCCGTATTTCCATTCCCAATTTCCTCATCAATCTTAATCGATGGTGTCAAAAATTCAAAGATGATGTAACCGAACAGTAACAGGGCGAATCCGAAAGTCCCCCACCCTATGCTCTCCAAGAGTGTATCATTATGTTCAATGGAATACCGGAATATCATAGCAATACCAAAAATTTTCCCACCAGTCGCCATGGCCACTGCCAGATTGCCCTGTTTGATTTCCTGCCAGTTCCGGTACGATGTGACAAATTCGAAAACTGCCAAAAATACAATAGTGCACAAGAAAACAACACTATATCTTGCAGCCGTTTCCACAAAAATATTTTCCCAAAAACCAGCCATACTCAACAAACCCCTTTAAGTGTGTGTTCAAAAAGGAGGAAAACAAGGACCGGCAGGCTAAGTTCGCGACATCCTGTCGCAACGCCTGCACTAGCACGTCCTGTGCGTCGAAAGTTCGAGGCGGTGCAGTTTCGAGCAGCGGGCTTCCCCAGGATGTGGTAAGTTCTGCAGTTGGCGATTGACGTGGACGGTTTTAGCAGAACTTCCCTATGCCCTTAGATACATGAGCACAAGAAATGCTTCCATGAACCCGCATCGAACGCGAACATGTGTGCTTTTCTTTTCCAAGGAGCGGAGAAACAAGCCAACGAGCTTCTCTTATTTGTGGTGACTTCTGCGCCCGCCACAGGACGTGGGCGGTTTTTGCAGGGTCCTCTATTCGCCATTGTTACCGGACTTTTTGAACAACCTCTTTAACAGTTACTTCAATTCCAGGACCGTAACGCCACTTCCACCTTCACCTGCAGAACCTGGCCTGTGTGATGCTATACGTGGATGGTTTTTGGCGAACTCCTTTACACCCTTGCGCAGTGCGCCTGTCCCTTTACCATGAATGATAAAAACTTTGGAATACCCGGCAAGCAATGCATCATCAAGATACTTTTCGAGGCTCATCATTGCATCCTCATAACGTTCGCCTCGCAGATCCAATTCTGTTTTAACGTGATAGCTGGAACCTTTGACGGTTGCAAGCGGCTTTTCGGTCACCCGGCTTTTATGTTTGACATGCTGAATCTCGTTGCGTTTTACTTGAATCTTCATAATCCCAACCTGGATCAAATATTCATGATCATTCAATTTTTCCAGAACAGTGCCTTGCTGGTTGGCAGATAACAGTTTAATGTCATCACCTGGTTTCAGTGCCTGCTTCGCATTGATTGGCTGCTCTTCTGATTTATCCGACGTTTTGGCGGACAAATCCGGCTGGGCTTCTTCAAGCATTTTTCGGGCTTCAATCCATTCATGCTCTTTTAATTGCGCATCGGTTTTCATATGGCGTATTTCATCAACAATCATTTCCGCCTCATCACGAGCTTTTTGCAATGCTTTGTCCGCTTTTTCCTCTGCTTTTTTATATAAGTCTTCCCGTTTATTTTTAAACTGCTGCCACGCGTTTACGAGCTCATGACGTAATTTTTCACTTTCCTGCAGTATACTGTGTGCTTGCTCGTAATCAGCTTCTGCCTGACGCCGGGACTCATCGAGTGAAGCGATCATCGTTTCAACGCTTTCGGAATTGACACCGACCTGACTTTTCGCCTGGTCAATGATTGATTGTTCAAGTCCCAATCGTCTGGCAATGTCAAACGCGTTACTTCGGCCAGGAACACCAATCAATAACCGATAAGTAGGCTGAAGTGTTTCGACATCGAATTCCACTGACGCATTGACAACATTGTCACGATTATAGCCATAGGCCTTTAACTCCGGATAATGTGTTGTTGCCACAACACGGGCACCGCAGGAAACAACGTGATCCAGTATGGACATGGCCAGTGCAGCACCTTCCTGTGGATCCGTCCCTGCGCCGAGTTCATCAAACAGGACTAGCGACTTATGGTTGACTTTACGCAATATCGAGACAATATTGGTCATATGTGATGAAAAGGTGCTTAAATTTTGCTCGATCGATTGTTCATCACCAATATCAGCAAAAACATCAGCAAAAACAGCCATTTCACAGCCGTCAGCAGCAGGAATCTGCAAGCCGGATTGTGCCATTAACGTAAACAATCCGATCATTTTCAGGGTGACGGTTTTTCCGCCGGTATTTGGACCGGTGATAACAATTGATGTGTAATCATCCCCGAGAACAACATCGTTCGAAACGACTTCATCTTCAGGGATTAACGGGTGACGTGCCTGTTTGACATTAATGATGCCGTTATCATTGATTGCCGGCATGGCAGCTTTCATTTGGCTTCCCAGCTTTGCCCTTGCCACGATGAAATCAATACGCGCCAATAATGATACATTTTCGGAAAGAATCGCTTCGTCCTCAGCGATTTTTCCGCTCAAGTCGCGAAGAATCCGTTCTATCTCCTGTTTCTCTTTCACTTTCGCTTCCTGGAGCTGGTTGTTTAAGTCAATAATTGCTTTAGGTTCCATAAACAGTGTGGCACCTGAGGCCGACTGGTCATGCACGATTCCACCGACAGCACCGCGATATTCCTGTTTCACCGGCAGAACATAACGGTCGTTGCGGATTGTGATGATCGCATCAGACAGCATTTTGCTCTGTGATTTGGTATAACTGTCGAGTTTATCGCGTACCCTGCTCTCATAGGTCCGGATGGAAGAACGGATGCTTCGTAATTTAACGGAAGCACCATCCATTATATTGCCCCTATCATCAATACAGCTGTTGATCGCCGTTTCCAGTCTGCGTAGCGTGACGATGTTTCCGGCAAGCTCTTTTAAAATCGGCAAATCCGCTTCCATCTTCTCCAAAAAATGCTTGACCTGACGTCCGCCATAAAGGGTATTGGCAACGTCAAGACATTCTTCGGCTGTCAGAACACCGCCAATAACACTTCGTTTAATACTTGCACGGATATCCGTTATTCCTCCCAGCGGCACGTCCAGATTCAATCGTAAAATCTGGCTTGCTTCATCGGTTTCGGCCTGCATTTCCCTGACTTTCGCAATATCTGCAGAAGGCTTCAGCTGTAATGCCAGATCTTTCCCGATTGATGTCGCTGCCTGATTCGTCAGGCGGTTAATAATTTTATCAAATTCCAGTGTTTGCAGTATTCGCTCATTCATCAGAATAATCCCTTTCAGACAATTTCAAGTGCAGTTGCGTTATCGGTACAAGCTCTTCAGTTGTCCTCAATTATTTGTACGATTCATAAAAGCCATAAGTTTTTGTTTGGGCCATGTGTTGATCACCGTATCTTTTTTTATCCATCCTTTGCGGGCAGTACCAACACCATATTGCATATGTTCAAACATATAATAATCATGAGCATCGGTGTTAATGGCAATCTTCACATCAGCCTCCTGGGCTTTGCGAACCCATTCGCTGGAAAGGTCCAGTCTGTTCGGGTTGGCATTTATCTCCAGAGCTGTATCCGTCTCTTTGGCACGCTCAATCAGCCACTCAACATCAACATCGTATCCCTTACGACGACCAATCAGTCTACCGGTTGGATGGGCAATCAAGGATACATGTGGATTTTCCAACGCAGCATCGAGCCGTCCCATTATTTTGTCCTGTGATTGATTGAAACTTGAATGGATAGCACCAATGACAAAATCCATTTCCTGCAAAAATTCGTTATTAAAGTCCAATGTCCCATCAGGGAGGATATCCATTTCTACACCGGCAAATATATGGATATCATTGTATTTTTCATTTAATTTATCAATTTCCTCCCGCTGTTTACGCAGCCGTGTTTCATTTAATCCGTTTGCGACACGCAAAAACTTGGAGTGATCTGTTATCGTTATATAATCATAGTTTTTCTTACGGGCCTGGTTGACCATTTCTTCAAGTGATTGGGCACCATCACTCCAGGTCGTATGCATATGCAAGTCACCGCGTATATCATCAAGGTTGATTAACTGTACAGGCTCACGATACGCCTCCACCTCGCCAGTATTCTCCCGTACCTCAGGTGGAATATAATGCAGGTCAAAGTGCTCAAAAAATTCCCGTTCACTCGTAAATGTCAGTGTTTCACCTGTTTCTTCAACCTCAACACCATATTCATTAATTTTTTCACCTTTTGATTTAGCAAGCTGCCTCATGGCGACATTATGATCTTTTGAGCCGGTGAAATGATGTAATGTCGAGGCAAATTCAATCGGTTCAACAATCCGGAAGTCCACGTTAATATCATGGACATCTTCCAGTGTGACCGACACTTTTGTATCCCCTTGTGCAATCACTTCTTTTATTCTTTCCAGTTCAAGCAGCCGGTCACGGACAGTTGAAGGCTTATCAGATGCTATGATAAAATCAATGTCTTTAACAGTTTCCCGCATTCTTCTTAGGCTCCCGGCACGCGAATAGTCCCGGATTTCCGGTATTGTATCCAGATAGTCCTCAATCTGTTCGGCCAGCGGGAGCATCATGGCAATCGACAAACGCTCAGGCCGCTGGTTTGCTTCGTCCAGCGCCGTCAGAATTTTTTCAGCGGATTTTTTTCCGAATCCTTCGAGCTGCTCGACATCTCCTTTTTCACACGCCTGCTTGAGCGAGTCCGCATCCGTGATATTAAGCTCCCGATAAAGTTTTGCGAGCTTTTTGCCGCCGAGACCTGGCAAATCCAGGAGCGGAATCAAGCCTTTGGGAATTTCGTTCTCCAGCTGACTCAGAGTTTCCGAAGTTTCATGCTGGATATACTCTGTTATCACGGAAGCCGTTCCTTTGCCAATACCTTTTATTTTCGTAAAATCATCGATATCCGCAATCGAACGATTGTCCCGTTCCAAAGCTTGGGCAGCTTTACGGTAAGCCGAAATCTTGAATGGATTTTCACCCTTAAGCTCCAGATACACAGCTATATTTTCTAGCAATTTAATGACATCTTTTTTATTAACAGCCATTATCAATCACCTGTTTCAATATTTTCTGCAGTGTGTGCACAAAACGGCCTCTTGGAATACCCATTTGAACACGAAAATAGACCGATTCATCATCAGACTATACTCATTGTACACAACATACAACCGTATTGCCTAATCCTTTGAATCAGCCTTCACATTTCCATATGCATTCATCAGCTCATCTATGCCGGTTGACCATAATGTTTTGATCTGTTCGGATAAAATTGGGGTATCCTCAAGGATAAACAGTGCCACAGATGAATCATTAATCCACGATTGAATTTCGGTTAACGGTGTCAGTGCCAGTATGTATAATACAATAAAAATTAATAAATATATCTCGACAAACCCCAAAACCGCCCCAAGCCATTTATTGAGCGACCGTAAAATCGGCAATTCAGCCACAAAATCGAGCATGGATGCGATTATTTGCAGGATGATTTTAACGCCGAAAAAGATAATCGCAAATGCAATTGCATTATAAAAAGTACCTTCAAGCGGTATGGCTTCCAGAAAGTCAGCCCATGCACCATTATCATCCAGTTCGGGATATGGAATCCATAATGCCAGCTTTGGTGCCAGTTCATCATAATATAAAGCAGCAAGAATGAAGGCAACAATAAAACCGATCAGGTGAAACGTCTGTAAAATGAAACCGCGTTTTAAACCAATAAAAAAGCCAAACATTAATAATATGATTAAAATAAAACTGACCATCTGCTATTTATCCTCTTTCTTATGTTGTGATCCGATTAGTGCTGCATACGCTTCTTTTAATTTCATATAATCATTCATTGTATTGACAGCAGTCAAAACAGCCAATTCCGCTGTCGTAAGCTGCTGGTTTGTCCCATGAATCTCCCGCATTTTCTGATCAACCTGACTGGCAATCAGACGGACATGGCTTGCGTCTTCATTTCCGACAACCGTATAATTCTGATTATAGATCTCAACCGTTACTCGTGTTTTATCATCCTGGCTCACACGCGACACTCTCCTGTAATTGTTGGAAACCTCTATTTTACCACTATATATTAACACAAAGACTGGCATTGAGGAAATGCAAAAATATTCATTTCATTTACTTAACGATGTTTGCTATAGTTTAACTATTAGTACGTGTTCAAAAAAGATAACATGGCCCGTCCGGCTAAATAGAAATGAGGGAATCAGTATGCCACAACAAGTACATGTTCTGCCGCCAGATACAATTGAAAATATGAAAACTTATTATACAAATGCTTTAAAAACAACACCCCAGGGTGCTATTTTTCGAGCTAAGACAGCAAATGCTGTGATTACAGCATACAAATCCGGGAAGGTTCTGTTTCAGGGTAAGGAGCCGGCTGCCGAAGCAGAAAAATGGACAAACGCAAATACCAAAGTACCAAAAAGGCAGGAAAAAAACGTACAGCAGCCCCCATACACACCACCGGATACCCTTTTGACCGGGAATCACGTCGGTTCGGATGAAGCGGGGACAGGCGATTATTTTGGCCCGATTACCACTGCTGCTGTTTTTATTAAAAAAGACCAAACCGATCTGCTGAAAGAGTTGGGCGTAAAAGATTCCAAAAACCTTTCAGATGAATCGATCCGTAAAATTGCGAACGATATTTTAAAACTTGACATGCCCTATTCACTTTTGGTTTTGCGTAATGATAAATATAACAATCTGCAACAACAGGGCTGGTCACAGGGGAAAATGAAAACAATGCTCCATCACCATGCTGTAACCAATGTCCTGAGCAAAATCGATCCAACAGCGTCTGAAGGTATTTTGATTGACCAATTTTGCGAAGTGCCGGTCTACAAGCGTTATATTGCTGCCGAAAATGAACGACTGCCCGCTAAAACCTATTTCATGACGAAAGCCGAAAATTATTCCATCGCAGTAGCAGCTGCTTCTATCATTGCCAGAACCAGCTTTTTGAAAGAGATGGATCAGTTATCAAAAAAAGCAGGTTTCACTCTGCCTAAAGGTGCTTCCGGGAAAGTTGACGAAGCAGCTGCCCGCATCATTAAATCAAAAGGCCGTGGAGTCCTGAATTCATGTGCCAAAACCCATTTTGCCAATACAAAAAAGGCTTTGCATCTCCTATAAGAAAAAAACCCGGCTATCGCCCCGTCTTTTTCAAAGAACAGATGCCGGAGTCAGGCTCGTAGAAATCGGTGAGCCAGCCGATTTTGGTGTTCAAACATCATCTAACATTTTATTTAAAAAAGGAGCAAGCACCACATGAAGGTACTTGCTCTTTTTTTAATTATGATCTGACATAGGCATTAAATTTCGCATTTACCGTACTGACTATGTGCTGATAGGATTGTTCGACTTCATCATCTTTCAGTGTTTTTTCCGGATCCTGATAATGCAGGCTGTACGCGATTGATTTCTTGCCCTCAGGTAAATTCTCGCCTTTATAGACATCGAAAACCTGCACGTTTTTAACCAGTGGTGCACCGGTTTCTGCGATGGTTTCTTTAATGTCGCCTGCTTGGATGTCTTCATCGACAATGAAGGCAATGTCCCTGGCAACCGACGGGTATTTAGGAATCGGCTGGTAACCAGGTGTATCTGTATAATTCGCCAGAACCGTTTCCATATCAATGTCAAACACATACGTTTCTTTAATATCCATGGACTTCTCAAATGTCGGATGAACCTGTCCCAAAAACCCGACGGTACGCTCGTTTATTGATATTGTTGCACATCGTCCCGGATGCATGTCAGGTAGTTTCGCCTGTTCAAAGGCGACTGGAATCTGCAAATAACTGAACAGACCTTCAACAATTCCTTTGACCAAATAGAAATCTACCTGCTTTTTCTCCTGCTGCCATGGATGGCTGACCCACAGTCCGGTCAGAGCACCGGCCAATCGCAGCTGTTCATCCGGCTGTTTTGACAGTGTTGTTTCATCTGTCACGAACACACTTCCGAGTTCAAAATAATGAATGTCATGTTGTGTTCGCGCACGATTATGCGCCAATGATTTCAGCAATTCCGGCAAAATGCTCAAGCGCAAATATTTATGGTCCTCACTCATGGGCATGGCGAGCTGAACAGGGCTTGGGTTTTTTTCCTTCAATTCCGGACTGATGAGTCTGTCAATCATCGCATCATCAGTCAATGAATACGTGATTGTTTCCATTAATCCCGTACTTTGCAAATAATGCTTAACTTCGCGTTTCAATTGCTGTTTATTCGTTAATCCGCCTGCTTGTGAAGCCCCTTCAGGCAACGTGAACGGCAAATTATCATAACCATAAATACGGGCAACTTCCTCAAGCATATCCTCGAAAATGGTAATATCTCCGCGCCGTGTTGGAACATGAACAACAAACGTATCCCCGTTCTGCTCAAACGAAAATTTCAGCTTATGCAGAATTGAGACAATATCGTCTGTTGTAATCGTTGTACCAAGCCGTTTGTTGATATCGGCCGTTTTCATTTCAACTGTCTTTTCATTGCGGTCCAATTCATCATATGATACAGGTTCAGCCAGAATGGTTGCGCCTGCATATTTTTCAAGCAAATGACATGCACGCCATCCGGCTTTTTCCACCCGGTTTGGGTCAACCCCTTTTTCAAATCGTGTACTCGAATCACTGCGCAAGCCCGTATCTCTGACTGTCATTCTGACGGCAATTGGATTAAAATAGGCAGCCTCCAGTAAAACCGTTGTTGTATCGTCACTCACTTCCGTATTCTGACCACCCATAACACCGGCAAGTGCTACCGGTTCGTAACCATTTGTGATTACAAGGTTCTCAGGGGTTAAAGTTCTTTCTTCACCATCAAGTGTTGTCATTTTTTCATTTTGTTCGGCACGACGGGTGACGACTTTGTCAGAACCAAACCGGTCATAATCAAAAGCGTGCAGCGGCTGGCCATACTCCAGCAACACAAAATTCGTAATGTCAACAACGTTATTAATCGGACGAATACCGGCAGCCATTAGAGCATTACGCATCCAGAGGGGTGACGGTTTAATCGTGATATCTTTGGCAATGAACGCACCATAATAGGGATTTAAATCAGGATCTTTGACTTCAACCGAAACATAGTCCGCTGCTTTTTCACCGGCAGCATGGACCTTTTCACTCGGCAGCATCACGTCCTGATCAAGGATGGCTGCTGTCTCATAGGCAACACCAAGCATACTGAGGGCATCTGCACGGTTCGGTGTCAAATCAAATTCCAGTACAGCATCATTCAAGTTCAACAACGGCTCAACACTTTCACCAACCGTCACATCATCCGGAAAGACAAAAATACCTTCAGCAATGTCTCTTGGAACATATTTTTCGTCGATCCCAAGTTCTTGCAGCGAGCAAATCATGCCATTCGACTCGATCCCGCGCAGTTTGACTTTTTTGATTTTGAAATTGTTCGGCAAAACAGCGCCAGGTTTAGCCACCACCACTTTCTGACCTTGCCGGACATTCGGTGCACCGCAAATGATCTGCAACTGTTCATCACCAATGTCGACCTGACAGAGGTTCAATTTATCAGCATTTGGATGCTTTTCACAAGATTTGACATATCCGACAACAACATCACTGCTTTTTTCCGCTATATATTCGATTCCATCAACTTCGATACCGGTCTTAGTAATTTTTTCAGCCAGTTCCTCGGGGCTGATCGAACTGATATCGACATAATGTTTCAGCCAATTCAATGATACAAGCATTACAGTGTCCCTCCTTTAGCATGATGATACTGGGTCAGGAAACGTTTATCGTTGGTATAGAAATGCCTAATATCATCAATGCCATATTTCAGCATGGCGATTCGATCCGGTCCCATACCAAACGCAAAGCCTGTATATTTTTCTGAGTCATAGCCGGCCATTTCCAATACGTTCGGATGCACCATTCCGCCCCCGAGAATTTCAATCCATCCGGAATGCTTGCAAACTGAACAGCCCTCACCCTCGCAGACTTTACAAGAAATATCCATTTCAACGGACGGCTCGGTAAATGGGAAAAAGCTTGGGCGCAGACGTATTTCACGATCTTGACCAAAGATACGTTTGGCAAACTTGTTCAACGTTCCTTTCAAATCACTCATCCGGACATTTTCATCAACATAAAGCCCTTCAATTTGGGTAAACTGATGGGAATGTGTGGCATCATCCGTGTCACGGCGGTAGACTTTGCCGGGACAGATCATTTTCACCGGCTGCCTGCCACCATACTGCTGCATCGTCCTGGCCTGGACCGGGGACGTGTGGGTACGGAGCAGCAGTTCTTCCGTGATATAAAACGTATCCTGCATATCACGTGCCGGATGGCCTTTAGGCAAATTCAATGCCTCGAAATTAAAATAATCGGTTTCCACTTCCGGACCTTCCCGCACTTCATAACCCATACCAATGAATAAATCTTCAATTTCCTCGATAATACTGGTTAATAGATGCGGACCACCGACCTGGACAGGACGGCCCGGCAATGTCACATCAATGGCTTCGTTCTCCAATTTTTCTTCCAGCGCTTTCCTTTCAAGTGTTTCGGCTTTTTCATCTATTTCGTTCGTGATCGTCCCACGCACTTTGTTGGCCAGCTCACCTACGACAGGCCTCTCCTCTTTGGACAGTCCCCCCATACCACGCAAAACACGTGTCAGTGATCCTTTTTTGCCCAGATAGGTCACTTTTATATCCTGAAGCTCTTTTAAATCGGCCGCTTCTTTTACTTTGGCGAGCGCTTCCTGTTGGATATTTTCCAATTGTTCTTTCATGGATATGCCTCCTCCTTAGCAATTTAAGACATTAAAAAAAGCCTTCATCCCACTAAGGGACGAGGCTGTATTGTCGCGGTACCACCCTTGTTGACACAACTGTTGTGTCCGGCTTTAATCTGATAACGGATTTAATCATCCGGGGCACCTTTACTTATAGGATGTTCACACACCCTTATACTAAGGTCCAAGTGCCAGCTCCAGAGTGAAATAGCAGCAAATGTACAATAGAGATGCTTTCAGTCTGTGGCACCTCTTCCCTGTTTACTGTACAGCCTATTGCTGCACGTCTCTTTCCCAGCTTTTTAATGTCGTTGAATCAAATTTCTTTTATTATAGAAAATTTAACGGCAATTTGCAACTATAATATGATACATTAAGATGCCCGCTGCCACACTAACGTTCAATGATTCTGCCTGTCCGAAAATCGGGATTTTTACGGATTGATCCGCTAGTCGGATGATCTCATCGCTGATACCCGTGCCCTCATTACCGGCAATTAAAGCAATTTTTTCACGCACTTCCATTTCTTTGAATGGAATAGCATTTTTAAGCGCTGATGCCCATACGGTAAATCCCTGTGCCTTTAGTTCGGGAATTTTTTTCAGCAAATCAGCCTGTAAAATGGGTAAATGGAATAAGGAGCCTTGTGTCGCACGGATAACTTTATCATTGTACAAATCAACCGTTCCATTTCCCAGCACGACCACATCAAAACCCGCGGCATCCGCTGTTCGAATCACCGTACCCAAATTGCCGGGATCCTGCATCGAATCAATTAAGAGTACCGTGTTACCAGTGATTTCATTTGGCTGCCTCATTTTTACGACCGCTGCAATTCCTTGCGGGGTTACTGTTTGAGTGGCATGCTGCAGCACCTTCCGGCTGACGGTCACGATGAAAAAATGATGGCACCATTCCGGATAATCAAGCCCTTCTTCCACAATGATCTCAACGATCTCCCAATTGCTTTTATATGCTTCTTCAACCAAATGGAATCCTTCAATTAGAAACGTTCCGGATTGCTTGCGCCCTTTTGGTCTGTGCAATTTCATCCATTGTTTGACTTTTCCATTTTGCAATGATGTGATCATCAGGTTCATCCC
>NZ_DATGTI010000166.1:0-10750 GCF_035301925.1 Lentibacillus sp.
ACCTTCATGCCGACCACATTTCAGGTGGCAGACAGCTTGCTGAACACACAGGCGGAACGTATCATTTGCCGCCGAAAGATGCCAGGGAAGTGACATTTAACTATGAAGCGCTGGAAGAAGGCCATGATATAACGGTTGGCAGTTCAACGATTAAAGTTCAACCGCTTTATTCACCGGGACACACAATTGGAAGCACATCGCTTATTATCGATGATCAATATCTGTTGACAGGTGATATTCTGTTTGTCAAATCAATCGGACGTCCTGACCTGGCCGGAAAAGCTGATGACTGGGTGGGCGATCTGCGTGAGACCCTGTACAGCCGCTATAAGGAGCTGTCCGAGGATCTGGTTGTATTGCCGGCACACTATTCGTTTGTGGAAGAGCTGACTGACGATGGCAGTGTTAAAGCCCGCCTT
This sequence comes from Lentibacillus sp., assembly GCF_035301925.1. Classification (GTDB taxonomy): domain Bacteria; phylum Bacillota; class Bacilli; order Bacillales; family Amphibacillaceae; genus Lentibacillus. The sequence goes on from NZ_DATGTI010000166.1 coordinate 420, forward strand.
GGTGATTTGTATCAGCGTAATAACGGCTTGCAGGTGGATGATGAAGAAGAGTTCCGTAAGATGGTTACCGAGAATCTGCCGCCACAGCCGAATGAACACGAAAATATCCGGCAGACGAACATGGGTAAGATGAACCCTGAAGATGAGAAACAACGCGAAATGGAAATTGGTCCTAACCGCTGTGCCGTGCACGGTTAAATTTCCGGCGAGAAAAACGGGAAGCTTATAAGTAACACTGTTCTATACCGTAGTAGCTATATACGGCAGATTCGTGCAGGATCGTGAACGATCCTGCAGGCAGTCTGATAAAAAATGCTGTGTATGCGAGACTGCGTATCTATAAAAATAAAACAAATTTACAAGGAGGAACTTATGATGGAAGCAGCAAAAGTATTAGACGCAAAAGGAATGGCATGCCCAATGCCTGTTGTCAAAACGAAAAAAGCGATCGAGGAGATTGACTCAGGTGAGATTCTGGAAGTTCATGCAACGGATAAAGGTGCCAAAAGTGACTTGACAGCATGGACACAATCCGGTGATCATGAGCTGGTTGAGCAGACAGAAGAAGATGACGTGCTGAAATTCTGGATCAAAAAAGCTTAGTGGAGACCCCAAATGCTGGGGTCCCCTTCTTTTAGGAGGGAAAGAGTTAAATGGAATACAGTCTTGCTTTTATGATTGTGTTATTTCTGATTGGGTTTGTTGGCTCATTTATTTCCGGAATGGTTGGGATAGGCGGATCCATCGTTAAATATCCGATGCTCTTATATATTCCCCCGTTATTGGGATTATCAGCCTTTACAGCTCACGAAGTTGCGGGTATCAGCGCTGTTCAGGTGCTGTTTGCAACGATCGGCGGTGTCTGGGCATATCGTAAGGGCGGTTACCTGAACAAAGACCTCATCATCTATATGGGGATCAGCATCCTGATCGGAAGTTTTATCGGCGGATTTGGCTCCCGTTTTATGTCAGATGATGGAGTCAATCTCGTTTACGGGCTGCTCGCCACTATCGCAGCCATCATGATGTTTGTGCCTAAAAAACAAATTGACGATATCCCGTTTGATCAGGTGACGTTTAATAAGTGGCTCGCTGCAAGCCTGGCATTTGTAACGGGGATTGGGGCAGGTATTGTCGGTGCAGCCGGCGCATTTATTCTGGTACCGATCATGCTATTGGTCCTGAAAATTCCGACACGAATGACGATAGCCTCATCACTCGCCATTACATTCATCTCATCGATTGGCTCGACAGCAGGTAAATTGTTGACCGGACAGGTGCTGTTTGTACCCGCCATTATTATGATTGTTGCCAGTCTTATTGCATCGCCATTAGGCGCAAATACCGGGAAGCGTATCAATACAAAAATATTGCAGGGCATCTTGGCTGTACTGATTCTGGGTACAGCGGTGAAGATATGGCTGGATTTCTTTTAGTATATATTTCGCTCTTGCCCTGGAAAACTGTTAAGCTTAGCTGATAAGAGGTGATGTTATTGACAGATAAACGGTTTCATCCAAAAAATGCGGATAAATTAATCAGTGAAGAACGTAAAGATACGTTACAGCCTGAAAAAATGATTGAATACTTGAATGTGAACCCGGACGATACGGTTGCCGACTTAGGTGCCGGTCCCGGACTGTTCACCATTCCACTGGCAAAGCTGACTGAACGTGAAGTATACGCTGTGGATATTGAACCTGAGATGCTTGAACGACTGAACCAGAATGCAAAAAAAGAAAACATTGAAAACATCACTTCGGTTGTAAGTGATCTTGAGAATATTCAGCTTGCAGATGCCTCAGTGACCCGAATCCTAAATTCATTTGTCATTCATGAAGTTGAAAGCATCGATCGGACAATCGAAGAAATCAAACGGATACTTAAACCAGGCGGATTGCTGCTGTTAATGGACTGGGAGGCAGTTGAAACGGAATCCGGCCCGCCGCTTAAAATCAGAATTCCTTCTGAAAAGATGGAAAGTATACTGAAAGAACATGGGTTTGAGACGTCGTTGTTTTATCCCGGTGCAGAACACTATGCCATTAAGGCAGTAAAGGAGTGAATGAAATGTTCCATTATACCGTTGAATCAAACAAGTCAGTTGATGAGGCTGTTACATTGCTGGCATCTGCTTTAAAAGAAGAAAAATTCGGGGTACTCTGGGATTTCGATGTGAAAGATACACTCGAGAATAAAGGGCTGGAGTTTGAACAGGAATACCGCATTCTCGAAGTTTGTAATCCTCAGGCAGCAAAAGAAGTTTTAACCCAAAATCATATGGTCGGCTATTTTCTGCCGTGCAAAATCGTTGTGTACAGTGATGAGGGGAAAACAAAGGTTGGAATGCCGAAACCAACTGCACTCATTAATCTGACAGGAGATGATTCACTCAAAGCTTTTGCAGAAGATATTGAATCCCGGCTCATATCCTGTCTGGACCAGATAGTGTGAGCAGTTTCTCTGAAATAGTGTCAGGAGCTGCCACGAGTTTAGCTGCTACTCTGAAAGCACAGGTGTATTTGTTTTAGGGCCAGCGTATAATTTAAGCCATTGATTCAAAAGGACCTAATAATGAACGCCTTTCCTATGGGAAGGCGTTTTTCATGTGCAAATTGAAATTTTCTCCCGGCCACTTCCTCGATTTCAGGTAGCATTTTTGTCCAAGAGAAGGCTTCTCTCGGACGTTTCAACGTTTTCAGGTACCAGAGTTGTCCAAGATAAGTTATCTTTCCCTGATTTTCACATCCCCTTAAACGGCTTTTCTCCCAAGTTCAGAAAGTGTAGTTTTTCAGGAGGTGTTTTCAATGCTGAAATCGGCCATTCGCCGATTTCCTCCAATCTGGCCTTTGACTACTGCATCCGGAAAGACGAGGTGTAAGCTGATTTTTTTCTTGAGTAATTTTCTGGTTTTTTCAACCGTTCTCCTAAAGAAAACATATCGAATTTCATGTAAAATATATTATGCGGACAACTTGATGCAAGATTTTACAGGGGAAATCATAACAGATGCCAATACTCTGCTCCGTTTGATTGACTATCGGTGAAGGGTTCGTTTAATTTTAATGATAGCAGATTTCCGAATGTGAGACTTGGATCGATGAAAGGACAAATTATGTTTAGTAAATTATCATTCAAAATTGGTTCATTGTTTTTTGTGTTTCTATTAATCATTGAAATCTTATTGTTTTATATATTGCATACAAACCTGGCGGATGATCGGATTGATGAGGTGCTCGAAAATTTACTTGCACGCGGCAATACGCATGCTGAGGTTCTGGAAAGCAGCCATCAGGAAGCGACATTCGAACATGTCGGGATCATGGAATCAGCGTCTGACCTTGCTGTTGTCGTTACGGATTCACAGGGAAACGTGATTGTGAATTCCAATCCGATAGATGATGAGATAAAAAACCTGCTCAGTCAATACAATAATCAGACCATTCCTGCTGAGGGGCAAGTCATAGAAGATCAATGGCATAATGAACGGTATATTGCCTCTGCCAGCCCGATCAATATTAATGGTGCTGAGAACGGGAAAGTGTTTATGTTTGCAGACACGAATGATATCAAACGTGTTGTTGATCAGCTCAATGATCAATTTATCGTCGCCGGTATTATTACAATTACATTCACCGTTATCACAATTCTGGTGCTTTCCAGGCTGATAACGTCACCGTTAATCAGCATTAAATACGCAGCTGAGCAATTAAGTATGGGAGAAAAAGGTGCTGCGCTCAATACTGACCGAAAAGATGAACTCGGCGAATTAGCCCGTTCCATATCAAAATTATCTGATGACCTGGAGCGACTGAAACAGGAACGCCATGAATTTCTGGCAAGCATTTCCCATGAATTGAGAACACCGTTGACCTATATCAAAGGCTATGCAGATATTATCAATCGGCAGGATATGTCAGAAGCCGAAGTGCGTGAATATACGTCCATCATCCGTGAAGAGACTGAACATTTGTCGTTATTGATCAAAAATCTGTTCGAACTTGCTAAAATGGATCAGAATAAATTTGTCATTGAGCTCATGGAAATGCCCCTGTATGATTTAATGCACACAGCAGCTGTTCGGATTTCACCGGTAATGGCCGAAGCATCCATTCATTTTACGGTTAACTACCCACCAAAAGACGTGATGGTTTATGCAGATTCTGAGCGGTTTCAGCAAGTTCTGCTGAATATTCTCGATAATGCCAGGAAACATGTCTGTAAAAATGGGGAAGTGAATTTTCAGGCAACTCAAACTGAAGAAGCGGTGTATATTGCTGTGACTGATAACGGGGAAGGGATACCAGAAGAGGATTTGCCGCATATATTTGACCGGCTTTACCGGGTGGAAAAATCCCGTTCAAGAGAAAGCGGTGGTTCAGGACTTGGCCTGGCAATTGCCAAAGAGATTGTGGCATCGCACGGTGGAACGATTCAGATCAATAGTGAACAGGGAAAAGGGACAAGTGTCATGATTAAGCTAAAACGTGGTGATGAGAATGCATAATGTTTTATTAGTGGACGATGAGAAACGAATGCTGGACTTGTTGGCATTGTATTTGAAACCCCACCATTATATGTGTCAAAAAGCACAAAGTGGATACGAAGCGCTGGCCTATTTCGAAACAAACGTTTTTGATATCGTACTGCTGGATATTATGATGGCAGACATGGATGGTTGGGAGCTCTGTCAGAAAATAAGACAGTTTTCTGATGTCCCTATTATTATGGTAACCGCCCGGGAACAAAACAAAGATGTCGTGAAAGGGCTAAAGCTTGGGGCAGATGACTATATCACTAAGCCATTTGATGAAGCAGTGCTGCTCGCCAGAATCGAAGCACTGCTGCGACGGCAGACACCAGCGGACCATGTGAAGCAAAATGGTCTTCTATGGGATGAGAGCCGTTACGTGCTTTCCTATCAAAATAAACCGATTAAATTAACCCCTAAAGAATTTATGATGATCGGCTATTTTATGAAGCATCCCAATCAGGTGTTTTCCAGGGAGAAGCTGATTGATCTGGTGTGGGGGTTTGATTCAAATACAACCGGACGAACAGTCGATTCCCATGTTCGGAATATACGGGAAAAAATCAAACAGGCAGGCTTTCCGATTGAAAATCATTTTAAAACGGTATGGGGTGTGGGGTATAAATGGTTGAACGATTCCTGAATTGATCATGATGAATCAGGCACATTTTGTCTGAAGTGATAACTCCTAACCCCCGGAATGATCATGGGGGACCAGATTAATATATTCAGGTTTATAATTTACCTTACGGGGGTATTGTATTGTAATTGAAACATGTATTAAATAAATCAGGTGAACGAAAATAATCCATAGAAAGGGGAGCATCATGGCTAAATCTAAAGAGGAAAATCATAACGCCGGCAAGAGCAATCACCAGCACTACCATACGACAGAAGAGCAGCACAAGCAGCATGCTCAACATGATGGGCACAGTCATCACGCTGGTCATCATGAAGGCCATGATGACCACGGAGAACACCAGCATCATAATCACGAGGGTCACCACCACGATCACGGAGGTCACAATCATCACAATCATGGCGGTCATGATCATTCAGGCCATGGCCACCACGATCATGGCGATATGGTCAGTGATTTCAAGAAAAGGTTTTATATATCCCTGATTGTCACGGTTCCCATTCTGATTTTGTCGCCGATGATCCAGGATTTTATCGGTGTTGACTGGGGTTTTCCGTTTGATCAGTATATTCTGTTCGCGCTCGCGACGTTTGTTTTCTTCTATGGCGGCTGGCCGTTCATTACGGGCGGGGTCAGTGAGCTGAAAGATAAAAATCCGGGCATGATGACCCTGATTGGTCTGGCAATACTGGTCGCATATGGTTATAGTTCCATGACGGTATTCGGCTGGGAAGGTCAGGACTTCTTCTGGGAACTGGCTACTTTAATTGACATTATGCTGCTCGGTCACTGGATTGAAATGCGATCGGTGATGGGTGCATCCAATGCACTCGAAGAACTCGTCAAACTGATGCCAAGTGAAGCCCATAAAATCGATGATACAGATGACGTTACAGACGTCCCGACATCAGAACTGAAACACGGCGATAACGTGCTTGTTAAACCAGGGGAGAAAATCCCGGTCGACGGTACGATCTATGAAGGCAATTCAGCAATCGATGAGTCGATGCTGACCGGTGAATCTGTTCCGGTGGAGAAAGATAAAGGCGATGAAGTGATTGGCGGATCTGTCAATAAAGAGGGATCCATCAAATTGCATGTTGAGAAAACCGGAGAAGATTCCTATTTGTCTCAGGTTATTACACTGGTCCGGGAAGCGCAGGAATCCAAGTCAAAAACGCAGGATGTGACAAACCGGGCTGCGAAATGGCTGTTCTACATCGCCCTTGCATCCGGTTTTATCACCTTTTTCGTATGGCTGATGCTCGGGTTTTCCTTTGATGTTGCCGTGGAGCGGATGGTCACGGTCATGATCATTACTTGTCCACATGCCCTTGGATTGGCAGCACCGCTTGTTATTGCGGTATCAACGTCTATCTCCGCTAAAAAGGGGCTGCTTATCCGGAACCGTGCCAATTTTGAAGGGGCCCGTCATTTAAATGCCGTCGTGTTTGATAAGACAGGTACCCTGACCAAAGGCGAATTCGGTGTCACGAATATTGTACCGCAAGAAGGCTATCAGGAAAATGATATTCTGACCTGGGCTGCCAGTCTTGAGCAGAATTCTGAACATCCGATTGCAACAGGTATCGTCCGTTCAGCAAAAGAAAAAGGTCTCGATTTGAAAAAGATTGAGGCGTTTGAATCCATTACAGGTAAGGGAATTGAAGGAAAAATCGAGAGCAAAAAAGTGAATGTCGTCAGTCCGGGCTATGTTGATAATCACAATATGGATTATGACAGGGACCAGTTCGAGACATTATCAGAAGAAGGTAAAACAGTTGTATTTGTATTGCTGGATGATGAGCCGATCGGCATGATTGCTCTTGCGGATATGGTACGGGAAACCGCTAAAGAAGCAGTGTCAACGCTAAAAGAACAGGGAATTGAGTCGATTATGCTGACAGGCGATAACCGAAAAGTAACTGATTGGGTTGCGGGACAGCTGGGTATTGATGAAGTTTATGCAGAAGTTTTACCGGATGACAAAGCAAATCAGGTGAAGACGATTAAGCAAAAAGGATGGAAAGTTGCCATGACAGGTGATGGTGTTAACGATGCGCCGGCACTTGCAACAGCTGATCTGGGTATTGCTATTGGTGCCGGTACGGATGTGGCGATGGAGTCGGCTGATGTCGTACTTGTTAAAAGCAATCCAAAAGATGTCGTCTCATTGATAGAGCTATCCGGAAAAACCTACCGCAAAATGGTTCAGAACCTGTGGTGGGCGGCCGGCTATAATATTTTTGCCATTCCGCTGGCGGCCGGTGTTCTGGCACCAATCGGCATTGTGCTCAGTCCTGCAGTTGGAGCGGTATTAATGAGCTTGAGTACCATTATTGTTGCGATTAACGCCAAATTGTTAAAAGCATAGGTGCAGAGGAGGATATGCCCCTCTGCATGCTGCTGCATATTTTTTAAAAATACTAGAGCTCCTTCACGTCAACAGCTACTTTTCCGTCTTCGTTTCTTGACAGCTTCACTGTTTCACCAGGGCTTAAGCAGCGGTTCTTTTTCATGTTATGCGGGTTAACGACGGTTATTTCATTTTCATTCGAGAGTTTAATGTCATTGTGGCAGCGGCTGATGCCATATTCATCAGGCTCGCAATCTTTATCGGTAAGCACTTGTCCTTCCACTTCTCCTTCAAAATTTCCGGAAATGAGGTTGACGACATATGTACCATCAGCACCGTTGTTCTGCAGGTCCAATCCATTTTCCACTTCTTCCTGCGTCAAACCATCTCCTGCAGCCTGTTGATTGCCATTGCCCGGGGTTACGGTGACGAATAACAAAAGCGTTAAACCAATCACGAATGTAATAATAATACCAGTTGTTATTTTTCGCATTTCTGTCCTCCCTATTATCTCTATCAATCAGATAATAAATAAGAAGCCATTCCTTGGGGAACAGCTTCTTACTGAAATATTATTCAACAACCAATGTTGACGTCATATCTTCATGTCCATTGCCGCATGGAATTGAGCAATAAATGGTATATTCACCTGGTTCTTCAGGCGTGAATGTTGCTTCATCGCCCTCTTCTATGTTTACATCAAATTCATCAATGGCTGCCCCGTGCATGCCTTCCTCATTGGTAAGGGAGATCGTCACTTCCTCACCGGCAGGTACGGTATATTCATCCTGACCGAATGAAAAGTTTGTTCCATTAAGATTTATTTCATTGCCTGATGCAGCTTCAGAGGAACTATCATCGGCTTCAGCTGAATCACTGTCGCCGCCCCCGCACGCTGCAAGAAACAATACAATCCCCAGAGCCAACAAAACCAATAAGCCTTTTTTCATCATAGACCCCTCCTTGAATAGTTCACTTAACTTTGCTTTCTACAATGCCTATTGTAAATACCAAATATCCATTTTTTATGGAGAAAGTGAGTCGAAATGATGAACAAAATTATTTCCAAAAAGCAGTTCTAATGATTGACAAAAATACGTAAGGGGGGTACCCTATAATTAGATAGTGAAAGGAGTGAGGCAGTTGGGTGAATACTTGCATGATCATCCGGTAACACCCCGGACACGAGATGAGAAAGATGCGGTCGTTAATCGCCTGAAGCGAATTGAAGGACAAGTGCGGGGTATTCAGAAAATGGTTGAAGAGGACCGTTATTGTGTTGATATTTTAGTTCAAATCAGCGCGATTAATGCAGCATTGAAAAAAGTCGGATTTTCTGTAGCTGAACGACATACAAAGCATTGTGTCAGTAATGCAGTTCAATCCGGCGAAGGAGACGAAGCCATCGAAGAGTTAATGGAGGTCATGAAGCAGTTTTCCAAGTAGGGGGGATAAAAGATGAGTGAATCAGAACATGCAACGCTTGGTGTAACAGGGATGACCTGTGCTGCCTGCTCCAATCGAATTGAAAAAGTGCTTAATAAAATGGATGGTGTTGAAGCTAAAGTCAACTTGACGACGGAAAAAGCTTCTGTTGACTATGATTCTTCTTCGGTGTCTATTGATGATATATCTGCTAAGATTGAAAAATTAGGTTATGGCGTCCAAACCGAAAAAGCTGAATTCGATGTTTTCGGGATGACCTGTGCCGCCTGCTCGAACCGGATTGAAAAGGTTTTGAACAAACAAAGCGGCGTCAAGCTTGCCAATGTCAATCTGGCGACCGAAAGTGCTGCTGTCGAATACAATCCGGGCTTGATGGAAGAATCTGATATCATCGGCAGGATTCAGAAACTCGGTTATGACGCCAAAGTGAAAGCCGATCAGGAAGATAAACAGAGCCAGAAGGAACAGCAAATTCAGCGGATGAAAATGAAGCTGATGATTTCTGCCTTGCTGTCGGCGCCACTTTTGATGACGATGCTTGTACACCTGTTTGGGATGAATGTACCGGACATCCTGATGAATCCGTGGTTCCAATTTGCTTTGGCAACGCCCGTGCAATTCATCATTGGCTGGCAGTTTTATGTTGGCGCTTATAAAAATCTGCGCAATGGCGGCGCCAACATGGATGTCCTTGTCGCCCTGGGTACGAGTGCTGCGTATTTTTACAGTTTATATGAAGCCATTAAAACGATCGGCAATCCGGGTTATATGCCACATCTTTATTTTGAAACCAGTGCGATTCTAATCACATTGATTTTATTTGGAAAATACCTGGAAACAAATGCTAAAAGCAAAACAACGGTCGCTCTGTCGAAACTCTTAGATCTGCAGGCCAAACAGGCACGTGTTATTCGAAATGATGAAGAATTGATGATCCCGGTGGAAGATGTGACAGTCGGTGATCGTCTGATGGTCAAACCAGGTGAAAAATTCCCGGTCGACGGAACAATTGTTAAAGGGAAAACGTCGGTTGATGAATCAATGATCACCGGTGAATCGATTCCGGTTGAAAAAGACGTGGACGCGAATGTGATCGGCTCAACGTTAAACAAAAATGGAACAATCGAAATGCAAGCAACAAAAGTTGGCAAGGATACGGCACTTGCCTCGATTGTAAAAGTCGTGGAAGATGCTCAGGGGTCCAAGGCGCCAATCCAAAGACTTGCTGATGTCATTTCCGGCTACTTTGTCCCAATTGTTGTCGGGATTGCCATTTTGACTTTCATTGTCTGGATTGCATTCGTGCAGCCCGGCGCATTTGAACCGGCACTGGTCGCTTCGATCGCCGTGCTCGTCAT
>NZ_DATGTI010000167.1:0-35194 GCF_035301925.1 Lentibacillus sp.
TGCCCTTCAACCGACGAATCACATAAACACTCAACTGGGTGAACAATAAATACGTCCCGATTGTCACGACAATGATAACCGGCAACATGGCAATGATCACACCTTGCCCCTGTACTAACAGAGCCGTTGCGTAACCGGCGGCAAGCAATAGCGCGGAAATAATCGCGAGCGTAACAGACGCTTTTGGCTCACCTTTAGACTGTTTATCCCCCTTAATCAAATCGACCAATTTCCGGGTCGGAGAATAAATGATACGAACAGCGAGATGAACAAAAACAGCACGATAAATGACACAAACGTTACGAGAATGGCCCACAACGGAAAGTAAAAATTAAGTGCCTCATCAATCACCAAAACATTTTCCGCAAGCAAGAGAATTGCCTTGGCAAACACAAGGCCAAGCAAAATCCCGCTTAAGGTCGCAAAAAAGCCGATTAACATATTTTCCATAAAGACCATCAACCTGATTTGCCTTGTGGACATCCCCTGCATCATCAACAAGCCGAATTCCTTTTTACGCGATTGTAAAAATGAACTCATCGAATACAGCACAAAGAAAAAAGAAAAGACATAAATGATGCCGCCTGCGATTGCCATACCATACAAGACTTCACCTCTTATCGACCCATCAAAGAATGCAGGATGAAAGGCAAAAATGGCAAATGTGAAAAAAACCATTACCGTGAACAGGCTGCTCAAAAAATAAGCAGCATATAAACGCTTGTTGCGGATGACATTATTAATCGCGAACTGACGAAAAGTCACTGTCATCCCCTCCCATCAAGGAAAGCGTGTCAATGATGCTTTGGAAGAACGTCTGCCGGCTTTTGCCACGGTGAATTTCCGAATAAAGCTTGCCGTCACGGATAAAAACAACCCGGTCCGCATAGCTTGCCGCCTGCGGATCATGCGTCACAAGCATCATCGTTGTGTTTTCTTTTTTATTAAGTGTTTCAAGCATGCCCATAACATCTTTGGATGATTTGGAATCAAGATTTCCGGTCGGCTCATCGGCCAGGAGCAGTTTGGGCTGATGGATCATCGCTCTGGCAATCGCTGCCCGCTGTGCCTGCCCGCCGGAAATCTCATGGACTCGTTTGCTCATGATGCCGGAAATGCCCAGTTCTTCGGCAATTGCGTCTGCTTTCTGTTTCATCTCTCTCACGCGCTTACCGTCTAAAGTCAGTGGCAGGACGATATTTTCCTCCACCGTTAACGTATGCAGCAGATTGAACTCCTGAAAAACAAACCCCAATTCCCGGCGGCGAAACTTGGCCAGATCATTCCTACCAAGGAGATGCGGATTTTTTTCCTCAATCAGCACCTCACCAGTTGTCGGTTCATCGATGGTGGCAACCATGTTGAGAAGTGTTGTTTTCCCGCTTCCCGATGGCCCCATAATGGCAACAAATTCTCCCTTTTCAATTTCCAGATCGATTTTTGACAAGGCACGATAGGCGACTTTTCCTTCATACACTTTGCTTACATTTTTCACTTGCAGCATATTTATACCCCTTTCACCGGGCGAAATGCAACACCCGAAAAACCTCTGTCTTTAGTGTATCGCCCTATGTCCTTTACAAACGATCGATTGGTCTTTCAATTAGCTTACATTTGTGTAATGTTTTGGGCCGGTGAAAACACAACGCGGAATGTCGTTTCTTTGCCAACAACACTTTCCATTTCAACCCCATGTCCCAAATGATCAGCCACCTCTTTAACGAGAAATAGCCCCATACCGGTCGACTCCCGGTACTGGCGTCCATTTGCGCCCGTATAAAATGGATTGAAAGCTCGCTTCCTGTCTTCTTCAGGAATACCAATGCCAAAATCTTTCACTTCAAAAATAGCCGCTTCCTCCCGTTCATATAACGAAAGCATGACGTGATGACTCTTTCCGGCCGAATATTTTACCGCATTATGGATAAGCTGTGTCATGATAAACAAAAGCCATTTCTCATCCGATTCGACGGTGATTCCTGATCGCTCCGTATCCACCTTGGGATAAACATCATGGCGAATAAAATAACGTTTATTGTCCTGATTAACCTCATGAACCAGGTTTTCCAGCAACACCGGCTTTATCCGAAAATCCTGCTCAATTGTCCTGAGGCGTGCCATGTACAAAACCGTATTCAATCCTGTTTTGATACGCTCCGTTTCTTCGCGGATATTGGATGATTCCGGCTCATCGAGGTCCCGTGCCGTCAATTCAATGACTGACAGCGGTGTTTTCATTTGATGCACCCAGCGGTCAATAAACGTCAAGTGCTCTTCTTTCCTCGTTTCAGTTTCATTGATTTTTTGTTGGTATAGTCTGTACTGGGATTTCAGCAGCTGATCGAATGCTTCGGCAACTGGAACGTGTTCGGTTTTCTGAAGTGATTCATCAAGCGATGCCATTGGTGTCTCAAGTCGTTTGTAAAATTTGCGCCGTGTGACATAGCGGTATAGAAGATAACAGCTGAATAGAAAAAGAGCGAGAAAGATGGCATAGAAAACTGTCGCCATATCGCCGGTTCCATCAAGCCATAGAATGACACAAACAAGAATGGACTGGGCGATCTGCAGCCCAATCAGCAATCGATGCTCCCTGATGAACAGCTTCATGATTCTTCCACTCCGTTCCAAGTCACATGGAGCCGATAACCTGCACCCCGAACAGTTTCAACAGCACCGGTGATCCCAAGTTCCTGAAATTTTTTGCGGACCCGTGTCATATTGACGTTGAGCGTATTTTCATCAACATACGTCTGGTCATCCCATAATTTCTCCAGTAAATCTTCACGGCCGGCCACTCGTGGATGTCTGTTCATGAGGCTTTCAATGATATCCGTCTCTCGCTTGGTGAGTAATACAGTATTGTCGCCAAATCTGAGCTCAAGACGTTCCGGTAAAAGTTTCAAACCGTCCTTCTGCAGAATACGTTCCTTGTGCCCCGAAGCATAGGCTCCATAGGCCCTGCGCAATTGACTGCGGATCTTCGCCATGACGACGTCCGGATGAAACGGTTTTGTAATAAAATCATCCCCGCCATTCTCATGTGCCATGACCTGATCCATTTCGCCAGTCCGAGCGGAAATGAAAATGACCGGACAAATCGACTCGAGACGAATTTGCCGGCACCAATAAAAACCATCAAAACGCGGCAAGTTAATATCAAGCAGGACTAAATCCGGACGAAAGGTGCGAAATGTATCCATCAGATTATCAAAGTCGTCTGCTGTTAAGACATTATACCCGTATTTTCCAATAAATGTATGTAAATGCTCAGCTATTTTCAGGTCATCCTCCACAATCATGACTTTTTCCACATATTACCCTCATTTCACATTGTGATGTGTTCATATTATAACATCTGCTGTTCATAAATGGGACACAGGGTCTGACCCTTTGTCCCACTGTTCATAAATGGGACACAGGGTCTGACCCTGTGTCCCAACTAGTAAGTATTTTGATATACTATATATAGTAGCGGGTGGGAGGAATACATTATGCCAAATATCTGGACACATATCCTATTTTGTGAGAATGTGCTGGATTCGATCGAAAATCCAAATTTATTTTTGCATAATGATGCATACATGAAACTGGGAGCACAGGGACCAGATCCCTTGTTTTATTATAATTTCTGGCCATGGATCAAAAATGAGCCTGTTAACGATATTGGCCTGAAACTGCATCGGGAAAAATGCGGGGAATTCCTGATGGATATAATTGACCGGGGGAAAGATATGGATGACAGGACACAAGCGTATATATTCGGATTTGTAACACACCACATCCTGGACCGGAATGCCCATCCTTATATCCATTACCGTGCGGGATATGAGGGAAATAATCATCAAAAACTGGAAGTGCTGATTGACACATTGATGATGGAAAAATACTATCATTTAAAAACATGGAAGGCACATGTTTATACTGAAATTGATGTTGGTACCAAACTTGATGCGCGCATTATCAATTTGCTTCATGCAGCGATTACTGCCCATTATCCCGAAATCAGCCCACGTTCAAATGACTATCTCCAAAAAGCCTATCGGGATATGAAATTGGCACTGAAACTGCTGGCTGATCCGTATGGGTGGAAAAATGTTTTATTAAAACCATTGATTTCCCCCTATTCACACCAGCCGATTAAACAAGATGCCGATTATTTAAACCTGGAACACACAACCTGGTACCATCCGGCGACAAATGAACCATGCACCAAAAGCTTTATTGACTTGTACAATCAGGCCTGGACAGAAGGGGTCGACATCATGTCAGATGTGATTGCGTATTGGAACACAGGTGATAACATAATTAAAAAACGCCTTGGCGAACTGATTGGCAATATCTCTTATGATACTGGCAAACCGCTGGCGCTGAACCTCGTTAATCACTACAGTGAACCCATTGTCTAACCACAGGAGCACTGTTTTTAAGTGCCCCTGTAGTTTATTTTGTACCTATTTAAATAATTTCCGCATCATCTTGCCTGTTGCCTTTCCAGTGACCCTTCGACCGATTCTTTTGCCGACCCTCCCCTTTTTGACGGCATTAACATCACCCAGAATTTTAGAAATGGTATACAGGACCTTTCGAACATTGTTAATCCGCATCATAAATCACCTTTCTCCGTTTATCAATCTATATCATTTCGCATATTGTTTGGCCTGCTGGATACCTTTTTCAATATTGACAAACCTTAGTAAAATGATACCAGCTATAAAAAATACAAGCAAGGACACAATCCCCAGTCTGCTTGATCCTGTCAGCTGTCCGACAAGTCCAAACAGGAAAGGACCGAAAATGGCTGCAAACTTGGAGGAAATACCGTAGAACCCAAAGAATTCAGCCTGCTTGTTAGCCGGAACCATCCGTCCGTAAATGGATCTGCTCAGTGACTGTGCGCCGCCTTGTACCATACCGACACATATGGCCAGAAGATAAAAATGTAGTGCAGTTGCCATAAAATAGCCGAGAATAACCACGCCAACATAAATATATAACGTCAAATACAATGCTCTTTTTGGTGTAATTCTGGTCGCCAGCCAGCCAAAGAAAAATGTGAACGGAATCCCAACAAATTGCGTGATCAACAATGCGATGATCAGCGAATTTGAATTAATGCCGATGCCACGCCCATAAATCGTTGCCATTCGAATAATGGTGGAGATACCATCATTATACATCCAGAAGGCAATCAGAAAAATCAGCAGATATTTAAACTGTTTGATTTCCTTAAATGTGCTGGTCACTCTGGAAAACCCGATTGCCACAAACGACTTTTCCCGTTTTACCAATGTTTTTTTCTCTTCGCGGATGTTTTTCAAAAGCGGGATGGAAAAAATGAACCACCATAATCCGACCGAGGCAAACGAAAGCTGACTTGCTGTTGTCACATCCGGTATGCCGAACCAGCTGTATTGTGTAATCATCAAAATATTGACAGCAAGCAATACGCCGCCACCAATATAGCCAAATGCAAAACCGCCGGCAGACAATTTATCCATTTCATCTTCATCTTTAGCAATTTCCGGCAAAAATGCATCATAAAATACATTCGCACCAGAAAAACCGATATTTCCGATAATCAATAAAATAGAAGCGAATATGTATTGCCCTTCTTCGACAAATGCCAGCAGAATACTCGCAATCATCCCCATAAACGCAAAAAACCGCAGAAATTTCTTTTTGGCTGCCGAATAATCACTGATGGCACCCAATATCGGAGCTAAAATAGCAACAATTAAAACGGCAATTGACTGCGAATAACCCCAATAACTCTCTGCCAGGTTTTCTTCCAGTCCGACAGCAGCCACATCATAATAAAAAACCGGCAGGACTGCAGCCATAATTGTCGTGGCAAATGCAGAATTACCAAAATCATATAACATCCAGCTAAAAACCCTTTTGCGTTTCATTAGTTTCTCCCCCCTTTTCTCAAGCATATCAGATTAACCATGCAATAAGATTAATTTTCCGTAAAAAATCCACAAACTTTGCAACATAAAAAAGCCTTACCAAACACTGGCAAGGCATTCAGGTTAAATCAGGCTTATTCCCAGATATAATGACGATATTCATCACTTAACTGTATAAATTTCTCTTGATCACCTGTATCAATGGCATGATTGATAGCAGCTACCAATTGTTGTTTATTCCATTTAAAACACAGTTCATCCAACATCATTTGTGCTGTCAATTTCAATTCATACGGCACGTCCCGTTTGGCTTTCATTGGCTGACCGGCATAACGATAAAGCTGATAGGCCATTTTCTGCTTTTTCATGGAACATTTCCCCCTTGTTCCTTTTTTCCATTATCCTAAATAATTAAAATATTTGCAAGTAAAAGTTTATGTGCGTGTTCAAAAAGGAGGATAAAGTGAAACTTCATTCAGCGGAATGATTTTCTCCGCTGAATGTCAGTTGAACTGAATCGGGCATTTATGGTCAGTTAGCTGCCGTTTTTTGGCGGGTTACTGATTATTAAATGCTGGGGAAAAAGGACCGAGAAGTTCGAGGCGGTTCAATTTCAAGCAGTGGGCTTCTCTTGTTTGTGGTGACTTCTGCGTTGGCAATTGACGTGGGCGGTTTTAGCAGAAGATCTCCTGTTCGACATGCATTTTTACCGGACTTTTTGAACAACCTCTTTATGGCATTTTAATCGGACCTCGGCAAATTAAGGTTTTATGTTCCGATAGCCCAGGAATCCTGCCAGCAGCGCAAAAATGGCCAAAACGCTTGCCATCCAGCTAATGTTGCCTTTCATCATAATAGCGATTACAGGTGGTCCCGCTGCAACACCAATAAAACGCATGGCACTATATATCGATGTAATCACACCACGAACGCTTTTTTCCAGACTTTCTGTAATCAAAGCGTCCAGACATGGAAGGGCCATGCCGATCCCGGTCCCGCAAATCAGGAAAATGGTCAACAGATAAATGGGCTGATCGGTGAACGGTATCACGGCGACCGAAGCTCCTGTCAGAATGATGCCAATGAAGGTCACCCACTTCATGACATTCAATTGATCTTTTATCTTTCTTCCTGTTACAAATGAAGCAATGGATAACGCCAATAATGGAACAGCAAGCAATACCCCTTTCCAAATACCTTTGTAGCCATAGTCTTCTTCCAGGATGCTGGATAAATAAAACAGGAATCCAAATAGGATAAACATTAAGATGGCACCAATCATAAACACGGCAAACAGCCACCTGCCGTGTTCTTTGAGGATATCCTTTGCAAAACCCAGATATTCCTTAAATCGTGTCTTTTTTTCTTCCCCTCCCTTATCCTTAATCAAAAACGCAACCATTAAAACGGAAACAGCACAAAACACCGGGATCGAATAAAATGGCAAATACCAGACAATCGCGGCAAGGGCCGCTCCAAGAATCGGGCTCAGCACTTTACCGACTGTATTCGACGTTTCAACAATGCCCAACGTTGTACTTGCTTCCTTATCATCCTTAAACATATCGCCCACAAGCGGCAGCACAATTGGAAAAGCCCCTGATGAGCCAATCCCCTGCAGTATCCTCCCGGCAAGAACAATCAAAAACGCGTTATCCATCAGCTGGGACGCCAATCCGGCCAATAATCCACCAATTCCGGTAATGATTAACGAAGGAATGATGACCATCTTCCTGCCATACCGATCCGATAAAAACCCGGCAACAGGAATCAAAAAAATGGCGACAACAGAATATAATGTAATGATGTAACTGGATTGCAGCTTCGAAATGTCAAGCTCCTGTTCCATAACGGGCAGAATTGGAATGAGCATTGAATTCCCCAAGGTCATAATCAGCGGGATTGATGCCAGTGAAATAACCGCCCAGCGTTTTTCCCGTTCCGTGAGTTGTTCCTTCATAATTTTTCTCCTTTATAGTGCGTGTTCAAAAAGGAGGATAACAAGGACCGGCCGGCTAAATTCGCGACGACAATCACGGGCGCCAGCAATAGCACGTCAATCGTGTCAATGTTCGAGGCGGCGTCGTTTCGAGCACAAGGAATGCTTCACCGAATCCGCATCGCACGCAGGAAAAGCGTTTTTCTTTTCCAAGGAGCGGGTTTCTCTTGTTTGTCGTGACTTCTGCGCCCGCCACAGGACGTGGACGGTTTCAGCAGAAGATCCCCTGTTCGATGTGTCATTGTTACCGGACTTTTTGAACATCCTCTTATATATCATCACTAAATTTACTATTTACCTGACTGCCGGATTTATTCTTTACGATTTTTGTGCTGACGAAACTTCCTTCAATTAACACAAAATATATAGCCACACCCTTTTATGTTTCTCTGGACTCACCGCATCGTACTTTGATAGACTGTTATTCCTAAAGAAGGGACATGGCTGTTATCTCAAACGTGATGGGGGCTTTTCCATGGATCAGGCTGATAATCTAAAAAAAGCGGAAAAAGGCGCTTGGATCAGCATTTGTGCTTACGTTGTTTTAGCAACAGCCAAGTTGATCATTGCTTCGATCGGCAATTCAGAGGCATTGCGAGCAGATGGGCTAAATAACACGACAGACATAGTTGCTTCAATTGCTGTATTGATTGGACTTAAAATTTCCAGGAAGCCACCTGACGAAGATCACCATTATGGTCATTACCGGGCAGAAACCGTTGCCTCGTTGTTTGCAGCTTTCGTGATTGTAACAGTCGGCTTACAGGTGATTATTGACACATTTGAGCAGTTATTTGCTGATGCGACTGTCCAGCCCGGTATGCTCACAGCCTGGACCGCCCTTGCAGGAGCTGCAGTCATGTTTATTGTTTACGGATATAATGTTTCACTAGCCAAAAAAATCGGCAGCAGTTCACTCAACGCCGCTGCACAGGATAACCGTTCAGATGCCTTGGTCAGTCTGGGGGCATTTGTTGGAATCATCGGGGCACAATCAGGGCTTTATTGGCTAGATCCGCTGGCAGGACTAGTAGTTGGCGTTATCATTTGCAAAACTGCATGGGATATCTTCAGAGATGCCACGCATACATTAACGGATGGGTTTGATGAAAAGCAAATCATGATAATAAAAACGAGTATTGCAAAGGTCCGGGAAGTCAAAAAAGTAGTGGATATAAAAGGAAGAATTCATGGGAATCAGGCGTTTATCGACATCACGATTCTTGTCAACCCAAATTTAACTGTAAAGGAAAGTCATGCCATAACAGAAAGAATCGAGACATTATTACGGGAAAAACATAATATCCCGTATGCACATATTCATATTGAGCCCTATGAATGAGAAAAGCTGTCCGTGACGGGCAGCTTTTTAATGGTCATTAAATATTTGATTACATTGTCAGCAGAAAAACTGTCACAATGGCCCCGATAACTACCAAGATAACATTTAGTCCCAAAAATGAAAGTATCACCGCAGCGACACCACCTAACAGACCGATTAACGGCTGATCAGGGACAACACTCAGAATCCCGGGAAAAATCAGCGCCCCCAAAGCCGCATATGGAATGGCGTTAAGCCAGCGGTTTATCCAGTCACGAAACTGCAGCTTATCTACGATGAATGCCGGTATGACCCTTGGAATCATGGTTACCAGCGCCATACCGACGATAATAGCTAAAATCATGATTCATCCTCCTTCAGCAACAATACACCGCTTAATCCGCCTAGAACCGTTCCAAATACAATGGCCCATCCTTCACTCATAAACTGGCTGCAGATGACATTAATCAGCATGGCTATAACCGCCACAAGACCGACACGCCATTCTTTTTTCACCGACGGGATCAGCAAGCCGATAAACATGGCGTATAATGCAATGCCCATGCTTTGGCTCAATTGCTCGGGAATGATTTCACCCAGAATACCGCCCAGAAAAGAACCGATAATCCATGAGAAATACGCTGTTAAAATCAGGGCTCCATAAAAATAAGCACCCTTTTCCATTTTTGCTTCTTTCGTATGTAAAGATGACACAGCAAATGTTTCATCTGTCAGCCCCAGCGATAAAGGCGCTTTCCACTTCAGTCCAATCTCCCGCAAGCGATTCATGAATGATAAACTCATCACAAAATGCCGGAAATTGAGCACAAATGTTGCAACAATAATTTCCAATGCGCCGGCACCGACAGCGATCATATTCGCTCCCATGAATTGGCTTGCGCCTGCGAAAACCATCACACTCATTAATGTTAGTTCAGTCAGTGTCATTCCGGCCTGTTTCGCCAGCACCCCATATGTAATGGCTATCGGCAAGTACCCGAGCATAATCGGAAACCCAACTGTTATTCCCTTTCGCACCATGTAAATTGTTGGGGATGATTTATGTTTGTCCAATACGTCTGTCTCCATTCTCGTCCCCTCCCACTAGTGAAAATTAAAACTATTATAACTTATTTCACGCTATAGAAAAAGTAATAACACGGGACAAGGGGCAGGCATCATATCCCACTTCAACTCCGGAATCACTTTTCACATATCATTCAAAATAATACACATTGACAAATCATAAACATACCATGTATAGTCAATTGTAATCTAACTGTATATCAAAATCCGTGAATGCGCAGTAGAAGTTTGTCTGAGCAGCAATAAGAGACGGGACGGCAGGTGAAAGCCCCGGCAAGATAAAATTCGAATTACACATTCAGATCAGACGGATATTTTTCTTTGAGTGGATGAGTTTTTCTGAAATAACGTTCAAACTGCTAATATCGTTTGAAGTTATTTCAGCAGTACTCATCAATCAGGGTGGTAACGCGGAGAACAAGCTTCGTCCCTATTTGTGGATGAGGCTTTTTTTATTTGAATGAACGAAGGAGGCTATCATGATGTTTCCTGTACAGCCAAAACATCACCCCGCTCTATCGGAGTCGATTGTATTTCTTGTGTTGACAATCGGGCTTATCAGCTATTTCTTAATTGGGCTTGGAACAGCACCACACATTCCAATATTAATTGCCGTACTGCTTGGTGTGACGTATGGGCTCATCAGACGGATTTCGTTTAAGGATTTGGAGGAAGGTATGATTGCCGGAGCCAGATCCGGTATGGCAGCCGTTTTCCTATTTGTATTGATTGGTATTTTGATCAGCAGCTGGATCATCAGCGGCACGATTCCCGTCTTAATCAGTACCGGTTTTACATTTATCGGGGGAACCTGGTTTTATGCAATTGTATTCGCCGTTACAGCCATCATTGGTGTCTCGCTCGGCAGCTCACTGACAACAACAGCTACGATCGGAGTTGCTTTTATTGGAATGGGAAGTGCGATGGATGCATCCATGGCGATTACTGCCGGAGCGATCGTTTCCGGTGCCTTTTTCGGTGATAAAATGTCGCCATTGTCTGATACAACCAATATCGCATCAACCATTGTTCAGGTGGATTTATTCGACCACATTAAACATATGAGCCTGACAACAATTCCGGCATTTTTGATATCTTTTATTTTATTTGCGATTTTGTCACCTGGTGAAGCAATTGCCGTTAAAAATCTTGATGCGTATATGTCAGGTCTGGAAGCGACCGGGTTAATCAGCTGGACATCCTGGATACCGCTTATTATTCTCGTTCTGGCGACTATTTTCAGGGTACCAGCATTTATTTCACTCGCCCTCAGCAGTGTGGCTGCAACTTTACTAGCTGGTATGACAAGTGGGCTTCCCTGGTCTGATATATGGGGGATCTGGTTCAATGGCTATACCGCCTCGACCGGTTTCGAACCTGTTAATAACTTGTTAACGAAAGGCGGCATTAACAGCATGCTTTTCACGATTTCACTTGTCATTTTGGCACTCGGGTTTGGTGGGCTGTTGTTTGTGACCGGTATTATCCCGTCGATTCTGTCCTCATTCCAGGAAAAACTGCAAAAAGTGCGGGCGATCATTGTTTCAACAGCCGGAACTGCGATTGGGGTCAATGTGCTGATTGGAGAACAGTATCTCTCCGTCATGTTAACCGGTGAAACATTCAAAGGGATTTACCAAAAGGGTGGATTGTCCAATAAGGTGCTTTCCAGGACACTGGAGGATGCCGGAACCGTCATCAATCCACTCGTACCTTGGAGTGTCTGCGGAGTATTTATTGCTGATGTTCTCGGGGTCTCCGTGCTGACTTATCTGCCGTTTTCATTCTTCTGCCTGCTGAGCCCAATTATCACGATGATTTTTGGTGGGAGGAGATTGAAAGGATAGATGTGACTTTTAAATAAAAAATACCACAGAACCCATATTAAAAGAAAAATTAAAGAATCGAACGTATCAGTATCTTTTTTAAAAAATCCCCTTAAGTCAAGGGGATTCTTTCCTTATTCCAGTATAGCTGCCAACTTCCGCAGTCCTTCAAGGAGCCTTGGTGATGGTCGGCAAAAAAGTGATTCTTCAAGAACATGAATGTTATTCTCCCGGACAGCTTTCATCTCATGCCAGTCCGGCCTTCTGCGAACAAGTTCAGGCCGCATTTTGGACGTCTTCACACCTACCCAGACCATACAGATGTGGTCGGGGTTACGCGCTTTAACATCATGCCAATCTGTCTGGACGCTCGCTTTATCTTCGGTATCAAAAATATTGCGCGCGCCTGCCAAACGACTGATTTCAGTCAGCCAATTGACGCTCCCCGGTGTGAAAACCGGTTTCGGCCACCATTCCCAATAAAGAGAAGGGTTATGTTCCTTCTTCTCAGCCTGTTCACGAAAATGTTCCAATTCACTGCGAAAAGAAGCTGCCTTTTCCGCGCCAAGGTCCTTCTCACCCAGTGCAGTGCCTACTCTCTCGATATCATCAGCAATCTCGTCCAACGAATTGGGATTCAATATAATATAGGGCAATCCGCGTTCATCAAGTGCCTCGATGTTTTTTTCCATACCGGGGACACTCAGTGAGGCGAGCACTATATCAGGCTTCAATGCTTCCACTTTATCCATATCAATCGACAGATCCGGTCCGACTTTCGACAGCTGCAGAACTTGTGGAGGCCAATCGGAATAATTGTCAACTCCGGTAAGCAAGTCCGTTTTGCCAAGGTACTCGACAATTTCGGTGTTGCTGGGACAAATCGAAACAACGCGCATCAATAGCTCCCCCTTTGCAAAAGCACTTAACGTCGCATTCCTTGCATTATTTATCCTGCTCAGTTGTCAGCAATGGGCCATCTTTTGTAATCACAACGGTATGCTCATATTGTGCGGAACGTCCTTTATCAACCGTTCGTGCCGTCCAGTTGTTGGCATCCATCTTGCTTTGCCAGCTACCCTCATTAATCATCGGCTCAATGGTAATAACCATGCCTTCTTTCAACCGTGTTCCTTTGTTCGGCAAACCAAAATGCGGGATGTGCGGATCTTCATGCAAAGTCGGTCCAATACCATGCCCGGTAAAATCACGTACGACTGAAAATCCTTCACCTTCAGCATATGTTTGAATCGCATGCCCGATATCCCCAATCCGATTCCCTGGCCGGGCCTGCTCGATTCCTTTGTAAAGTGATGTTTTCGTTACGTCAAGCAGTCGCTCACCGGCTTCATCGAGTGTTCCGACCTTATACGTCCATGCAGAGTCGGCAAGCCCGCCGTTCAGGTTAACAACCATGTCAATCGTGACAATATCGCCATCAACAAGCTTTTCATCCCTTGGAAAACCGTGACAGATCTCGTCATTCACCGAGGCACAAGTGGCATATGGATAGCCGCTGAACCCCTTTTGCTCAGGTGTTGCACCATGCTCTGCCAAAAACTTTTCCACAAAGGTATCAATTTCCATTGTGGTAATCCCCGGCTTGATCATTTTGGCTATCTCTTTATGGCATTTGACGAGTACATCACCAGCCGCCTGCATTTTTTCAATTTCGCGTTTACTTTTACGTGTTATCATACGGTTCTTCCCTTCTGCAAAATCTTCTCTAAAAGTGAAATTTTATTCAACGGAGCGGTTTCTTCCATAGAGAATCCTTCTTAACAGGTAGTATCCAGCTATGGCATTTTTTCACCGATCGAGTAAGAAACCTACTGCCCGTTAAGACGGTTTAACAACATGGCATAATAATCATATCAGTTCACTTCAATAATTGTATCATAAATCGCACAGCATTCATTATGAAAACGCCAGAAAATGCAGCGGAAAAACAATCCCCTGCATTTTTGTGATTTGATAATATCGCTATAAAAGAACTGTTTAAAGGTAATCCGTCACACGATATATCTTCCCGTTTTCAATACTTGTTTCATCGGTCAAAATATCAACCAGAACACCGCTGACGGTATCCGTATCTTTCAGCATATGACGCTGCTTATATTCCCGGAACTGTTCAACATCTCTAAAAGCGTCACGGTCGCTTTCCCGAATTCTTTCCTGCATTTCCGTATCCATAATCCCCGGACTGAATGCGATGACCTTACTTCGGGTTTTTAATTCATCCTGTTCGAGTGCTGCTGTTTTTGTAAACATATTAATACTGGCCTTGGATGTACAATAAGCACTCCAACCGTATACAGGCCTTTCCGCAGCACCTGAGGTAATCGTTGTACTGATAAACCGGACATCCTGATCAGCAGCTTTTTTCAGAAATAAATTCGTCACTATCATTGGGGCTGTTGTATTTACTTGGATGTGATTGGCCACATCAGCACTTTTCGTATTCATGGATTTATCAATCGGTTCCAACACCGCTGCATTGTTAACTAAATAAACCGTATCCGGTTCCTGTGAAAAGATATCCTCACCGATTTGCTGAAATGTCTTTTCTGTTGCTTCCAAATCCCCTAAATCACAGGAAAAATGCTGATACGTCACATTATGTTCTGATGCCACATCGTTTAAATTACTATTCGTACTGCGGGAAACCCCTGTTACGTGAACACCAGACTCCATTAAAAGCTTGGCGATGGATTCCCCTAACCCTTTCGATACACCTGTAACGACTGCATGTCGCATAAAATGACCCCCCTATTTCTTCGTATCGCTATATAACCACATTCAGTTAATCGAAAACGGGACATCGGATCGCCCCCTGTCCAGTCTTATTTAATATCGGCCCAATAACGAGCCAGCGTTTCCATCCCTTTATCAAAACTGTCCAATGGAAAGCTTTCATTTGGAGAATGCAGCCGGTCATCCGGTGTCCCAAATCCGAGCAGCACAATTGGAATATTATAAATATCCTCAATCCATTCAACAACTGGGATAGATCCGCCCATACGCACATAAACCGTTTCTTTTCCAAATGCTTTCGTATAACTTTCAGCAGCCTTTTTGATGAGCGGATGATCAGGCTCCACCTTGTATGCTTTAGCTGACAGTTTTTCTTTTGTCACATCAACCGTTACACCAGATGGCGCGGCTTTATGAATATGATTTTCCAACAGCTCCTGAATTTTTTCAGGGTCCTGTCCGGGTACGAGTCGGCAGGTGATTTTTGCTGTTGCCGTCGATGGGATAATCGTTTTTGTCCCCTCTCCCTGATAACCACCGTACATGCCATTTATTTCAAAAGTCGGCCTTGCCATTGTATGTTCTTTGGCCGTGTAGCCCTTTTCAGATACTGTTTCCTTAACGCCTGTTGCTTTCTCATAGTTTTCACCTTGTACATTTTTGATTAAGTCGCGTTCGTCAGTGGAGAGCGGCTCAACACCATCGTAGAAACCTTCAACCGTCACCTCTTCATCCTCATTTTTCATCGATGCCAAAATGTGGTTCAGCGCCATGACCGGATTGCGGACGGCCCCGCCGTACATACCTGAATGCAGGTCATGATCAGGTCCGGTCACATTAATTTCGATGCCTGTAAAACCTTTTAGCCCGTACAAAATGGTTGGCTGATTCTCGGCAACCATTCCAGAGTCCGAAATAACGGCAAAATCCGCATTAAACTGTTCTTTTTTATCATGCAGAACGTCGTAAAGATTTTCACTGCCGATTTCTTCCTCACCTTCAATGCATACTTTGACATTTAACGGCAGTTTCCCTTCCGTTTTCATATACGCTTCGAACACAGCAAGGTGCATAAACACCTGTCCCTTGTCATCACTCGCACCGCGTGCATATAAACGCCCGTCTCTGATCACCGGCTTAAACGGATCACTCTTCCACTGATCGATTGGGTCAACCGGCTGAACGTCGTAATGCCCGTAAAACAGAACAGTTGGCGCATCAGGTCCGGCCTGGTTATACTCAGCATATACCAGTGGGTGACCACCTGTATCCTGTTGCTGTACTTGATCAAAACCGATATCGTTCAAGTAGGATTCCAAGTAATCAGCCGCTTCTTTAATATCTTTTTTATGTACACTGTCCGTACTGACACTCGGAATCGATAAAAACGTATTTAACTTTTCCAGCAGCTGTTCGCGGTTTTCGGATAAATATTGCAATGCCTGCTTACTCATCGACTCACTCCTCAAGTTCATTTTGTTCTATTTTAGCATATATTATAGCAGATTGGGACATAGGGTCTGACCCTATGTCCCAACCCTATGTCCCAATCTGCAAAAAAGACAGCCTTTTATAAGACTGCCCTCGAAAAGCTATTCCAACGCTTGAGCCAAATCCTCAATCAGATCGTCTGCATCTTCAATCCCGACTGATATACGAATTAAACCGTCTGTGATGCCAAGTTCTGCCCGGCGGTCTGCAGGAATTGATGCATGTGTCATTTTTGCTGGAACCGAGATAAGACTTTCCACTGCACCCAGACTTTCGGCAAGTGTGTAATATTGCACTCGGTTCAATACTTTTTCAGCCTTTTCTCCACTTCCTGCATCAAATGAAATTATCCCGCCAAACCCGGTTGCCTGGCGTTTCGCAATATCATGCCCTTTATGAGAGGCAAGACCGGGGTAGTAGATGTTCCTTACTTTCTCATGCTTCTCAAGAAATTCCACCAGTTTCGCTGTGTTCCGTTCATTGGCTTCCATCCGAATTCCAAGTGTTTTGATTCCGCGCATTAAGAGCCAAGAATCCTGCGGGCCGAGCACGCCACCGGCTGAATTTTGAATAAAATGGATCTGTTCAGCCAACTCATCGGAATTAACGGCTAAAAGACCTGCCACAACATCACTATGCCCGCCAATATACTTGGTTGCGCTGTGCAGCACAATGTCTGCACCCAAATCGAGCGGCTGCTGCCAATAAGGTGTTGCAAACGTGTTATCAACAATTAACAACAGGTTGTTTTTCTGAGCGATTTCCGCCATTTTTTCAAGATCCGTAATTTTTAAAAGTGGATTGGTCGGTGTCTCAACAAACAGAGCCCTCGTATTTTCCTTGACTGTTGCCTCTACTTGTTCTGGATTACTTGTGTCCACATAAGAATGGTCCAGATTAAACCGATTCAGGACATTTGTCATCAGACGGTAGGTGCCGCCATAGACATCATCCGTCATGACAACATGATCACCGGCTTCAAGCAACATCATGACAGATGTAATCGCAGCCATACCGGAACCGAATGCAAAACCTGCTTTTCCATTTTCCAATTCGGCCACAACGGTTTCCAGCGCATGACGGGTTGGATTACCGGTCCGGGAGTATTCGTAGTCCCGAGGATTACCAGCTGAATCCTGCTGATATGTGCTGACCTGGTATATTGGTACAGACACAGCACCTGTATTTTCGTCCCCTGTCACCCCGCCATGTATCATCTTCGTTTTCGCTCGCATATTCCAATCTCCCTTCCTTCAGCCTAGTTGGGGTATATACCTTTACTTAAGTAACGATCACTACCATCCGGAAAAATCGCCACAATCGTTGTTCCCGGTTTAGCGTACCGAGTTTCTTCCAAGGCAGCATACATCGCAGACCCTGATGAGCTTCCTACTAGCAGTCCTTCTTTCTTCGCCAATTGCGCCGTCAGTGAAAATGCATCCCGATCTGTCACTGTATAAATATCATCCACCAATGAATGATCAAAAAAGTCAGGTAAAAATTCCATGCCTATACCCTCTGTTTTATGTGAACCAGGCTCTCCGCCTCCAATAATTGATCCCTCTGGCTCCACGATCACGGACCGGATATCCGGTTTTTTCTCCTTCAAATATCGCGATGTTCCCATAAATGTACCACTGGAGCCCGCACCAGCTACAAAAACATCAATATTGCCGTCAAGGTCACGCCACAATTCGGGTGCGAGTGTTTTATAATATGTTGCCGGATTTGCCGGATTGGCAAATTGCTGTGGTGAAAAACTGTTTGGAACTTCATCCAAGAGCTGCTCGGTCTTTGCAATTGCACCAGCCATGCCTTCATCACTCGGGGTATGAACAATGGAAGCCCCCAATGCTTTCATAAGCTGCTGTTTTTCAATACTGAATTGTTCCGGAACACAAAAAATTACCGATAAATCCTGATTCAAAGCAGCGAGTGCCAGACCGATACCGGTATTTCCGGCAGTCGGCTCAATAATCGTTCCACCGGCTTTAATTTTCCCGCTGGACAATGCGTCATTGATTAATTCAGCACCTAACCGATCTTTCACACTGCCGCCCGGATTATAAAATTCCAGTTTTGCCAATAAACGAACGCCCTCTGGAAGAGAGAATCCGGTTATCTCCAATAATGGTGTATCCCCGATTAACCTATTAATGGATTGGTATATCGCCATCGTTTCGCCGCCTCTTATTCTGTAAAGACTTGCTGCCACTCATCTTTTTTAGCCAGCATGTCTTTGGCAATTTTTTTTGCGCCTTCCAGACTATGATTGGCAGCCCAACCACACTGCACTTCATTGCATGCTGGCACTTCATCGGCTTCCAGCACATCCTGAAGCGTTTTTTCCAACGCCTCTAAAATCTCTTCATAGCTATCGTTATTCAACACCGAAAGGTAAAATCCTGTCTGGCATCCCATCGGTCCAATGTCCAGCACATTATCCATATGATTCCGGATATTTTCAGCCATTAAATGCTCAATAGAATGCAGCCCCGGCATATCCATATGCTCTTTATTCGGTTGTTTAAACCGAATATCATATTTGTATACTTTGTCACCATTTTTCCCGGTTGTTACCCCAACAAGTCGAACATAAGGTGCTGCCACTTTTGTATGATCCAGATTAAAACTTTCCACGTTCATTTTGTCTGCCATGATCAATCGCTCCTTTTTTTAAGGTTGTTCAAAAAGTCCGGTAAAAATGACACATCGAATTTCTTCGTTGGCTTGTTTCTCCGCTGCTCATGTATCTAAATGCATACATTCCGCTGCTCGAAACTGCACCGCCTCGAACTTCTCGGTCCTTTTTATCCTCCTTTTGAACACGTACTTTTAATTTTTTACTGCTATGATTAACCAGCAAAAATCATTCATTTGTTCAAACGTAACACGAAACCCGTTAGCTGTAAAAATGCGCCTCATCTCCGGCAGCGTCGTGTAATACTCCCGCTGCAAATCCTCTGCTAAATCCAGATAGCCTTGATCCTGCGCCTCTTTAATCGCAAGTTCTTTACGTTCAGCTGTTTCAAATAACGTGTCTGCAAACACAATTTTCCCCATTGCCCGAAGAAGCTCAGCATACTGTATAACAGCTTTTTCCTTTTCAACATCCGTCAAATGATGAAAAGCAAAAGAACTTGTCACTGTATGAATGGGTTCGGCGGGCAGAGGAAAATCAATGAAATCACCTTCATGCAAGATAAGCGATGGCAGTTTTCTGGCTGCTTTTTCCCGCATGGCTGGTGATGGCTCAATTCCTGTTACCTGATATCCCGAATCCATCAGCTTTTTCGATAAATTACCGGTACCGACACCAAATTCCAGTATATTACCAAAAGCACATTTTGCCACTTCGTTTAAAATCATATCATAATTTTCGAAAACAGCTTTATATTCCGGATCGACACCGGCAACACTGTCGTCATATGAGTCGGCCCATTCTTCAAATAAGCCTAAAAACTCACGTCCCATCTATATTCATTCCCATCATATATAAATTCATAGTACACAACTATGTTTAATATGAATTATATGTACAGAATACCAAATGTTGATGATAATCGCAATAAAGTGAAACTCATTCAGTAGGTGGTTTTCTCTACTGATATTAAGGAACAAAGGCTAAGGTCGCGACGTCCTGTCGCAACGCCTTTGTGACCCGCATCCTGCAGGCCCGAACAGAATCGGGCATTTAGGGACAGTTACCCGTCATTTTTTGACGGGTTACTGTCCTTTATATGCGGGATAAAAAAACGGGCGCACATACAAAGCGTGCTGCCCGTTTTTTTAATGAGTTTGTTTAATCATTACCCTGCTGCGGAAAAACGCGTTCAATCATATTACCCATTTGATCGAATAACCCTTCTACCGGTTCACCGCTGTCGGCATCATCGGCGTAGTTATTAGCCAGGTCAAAAAAGTCAGGGTTTGTTGATACATAAACATTATTCACATCCGGATCAACCGACTTCACGATACCGGCAATTTCCTCTTTTACAGCATCCGTTATTTCGCCGCCTTCATTGTTATTATCATTATTGTTGGTTGTCCCGTTAATGTTTGCATTGTCGTTTCCATTGTCGTTGTTCATGTTGCGGCCGTTGTTATTATCCCTGTCCAATTCAGCGGCCACATAAGCATTATTGTCGGTTTTGACGACATAGGCGTTGTCAATACTGTCTACTTGGTCAGCAATTCGTTCAGCCGCCTCGTCTGCCAATTCATATTGGTTCTCACCATCGTTCCTGTTGTTGCCATTATTGTCCTGATCGTCTGTATTACGTGTGCGATTGCCATTATTGAACTCGTTATTGTTCTGGTCATTCATGTTATTTCGATCGTTGTCACCTTCAAAACGAGTTTGTTCGACGTTGTTGCCATTGTTATTTTGGCCTTCTTCCGTCCCGTTATTTCCATCATTATCATTTGCTCCATTACATGCAGCAAGTACAAATAAAACTGCCAGCATGACACTGTAAAGTTTCCATTTCATTGTATTCAAAGCCCTCCTTACTGTTTTGAGTTTAGTATGTAACAGTAAAGGAAAATTATTCACTCACAAAAATTGGCAGGCACACCATTTTTGTTTCATACAATATATATATTATTCGGGGAGACTATAACTGATCCTTTTCAACATGAAGGAGGGCAAGAAATGGAAATTGCGGATTACGACAAAGCGTTGTATTACACGTTATGGGGACAGTGGGATGAATTGCTCGTGCTGATGGTCCGCACAAATGATGATATGCTGTCCAAAAAAATCCAGCTCTTCCTGAATGCCTACCATTACTCACCTGAACAGGCCAAAATTATCGAAACACATGATGAGCTGTTGTATTATATTGACCATGCCATGAAATACACGCCACCTGTGGCCATGCAAGTTTAGGGACACAAGGTCTGACCCAAAAATGCACCGGATTTCCGGTGCATTTTTCCTTGTTATTGATCCAGCATGTAATGGTTGGTCAGTAACCCGCCAAATACAGCGGCCAACTGACCCTAAATCCCCGAT
Source organism: Lentibacillus sp. (assembly GCF_035301925.1). GTDB lineage: Bacteria > Bacillota > Bacilli > Bacillales > Amphibacillaceae > Lentibacillus. Next base: position 21,410 of record NZ_DATGTI010000167.1, read on the forward strand.
TCTGCTCAACTAACATTCAAAAATGGGGAAAAGCATCCCGCTGAATGAAGCTTCGTTTTATTTTGGTCCTTTGCCGTTTCCATTGTTACCTTTATGATGGTCCTTAGCTTTACCGTTATTTTGTCTGGCTTTATTGTGACATTTTGCTTTGGCATTGTTGTGTTTTATCTTGTGTTGACCTTTTTTGCCTTACCTTTAGTTTTCACTTTGTCATGGCCTTTTATTTTGCTATTATGATCCTTGGCTTTATCGTGGCCCTTCGCCTTACCGTTATGCTGCTTTACTTGCTCATGCCCTTTAGCCCTGCCGTTATTGCCATGACCATTCTTTTTATTCCCGATTTGACTGTCAACGTTATCATGGCTGCTTAGCCCATAACCTTTTCTCTGAGCATCCTTAGACTTTAACTCACTTGGATGCTTTGATTAGTACTGATTGCCTGAGTTTACACTTTCTTGCCGCTCCGACATTTTATCACTGCTGCCCATGTCTCTTGAATCCTTTTGACCAGATGATGTCTTGCTTCCGGTATCAGCGGTTTTATTTGTTTCAGCTGCCGACCCTGAGTGACGACCCTCGTTTTTATAAAATGAATGTATAATATCTCTCTCATTGTCCTCAACAAAGCATTCTCCAGCTGCACTCGTGTTGTTATCACCGGAAGATTCCGATTCAATAAAATTAACTGTCATCAGTTGGTTCATTGATTGCTCACTGTTATGGGCCTTTTCCCGAATGTCCTTTGGAATTTGAAATGTGACAATTTCCCATCCTTCACCATGGTTCAGAAAGAATTCATCAATCACGTCGGTTACAGAAACGTGATGTGCCTCGGAAAGATAACTTACACCTGCAAGCATGTTTTTCCCATTCTGAAGCAAGTTCTCCTTTTCGCTTTCAGTCATAATTTTTTCAATGACGGTTTCCAATTGGTCGCCTTCATAGTCTGTAAGCGTCGAAAGGACTGATTCCGCATCATCATTCAAAGGCACAATTGATTTAACGTTCAGCTGTTCGTCAATTTCCAGTTCAATATTTGGGTTGATGGAAATATTGACATATGCATATGTTTGATTTTTGTCCGTCATCAAATAAACCGGCATCAATAAAAGCAGGAGAAACAAGATGGCAGGTATTTGAAATGAAGCATGTCTTCTGTTGCAGAAATAACGAAACAGTGGATGGTGCTTGCCACTGATCGGCTTGTAACTGATTTCCATGCCAACGGATGCATTTTCCGGCCGCTGTGCTTTTTGGAAGGTACCATCTTTTCGCATAACAATTATGTAATTACGATGCTTTTCCATCACAATTCCTTTTTTCACTACCCCATCCCCTTCAGATACTCCTTAAGATACGTGTAATCCTCGTCCAGGATGATGAAAATGGAGAGGATGAACTTCCGGTTTCGCTCCAACGTTTTCTTGCTGACGTTGATCAGCTTGGCCAAGTCTTTCAAAGGAAGTTTTTTCTTTTTCCGTACATAATATCTTAAATCCGTATCGTTATGCAATGTCCTTGCCACAGCAATTGCTGTTTCCCGTGCATCTTTATGTTTTGGCGACACGTCTGCCAGCTGGGCCAATGATAACTTATAACTGCGAAGTTTTTCCTTAAAGTCAAAAATCTCCTCCCTGAGATACAAGACATCCTGATTTTTCCGATAAAATTCATTAACGGCCAAAACTTCAGCCGGATTTTCCATCTGTTCTTCATCGTAGCTATCGTCCAAAGACATTGCAACCGGTGTCTTTTGGACATATCTTATGTAATCAATTACTTTCCGTTTCACAACCAGCTTGGAAAAAGTCAGGAACGAACTGCCTTTGTCAGGGCAGTACGACATCATGGCATCGTTAAAAGCATTTAAACCAATGCTGAATTCATCATCCGTTTTGGGATCAATATAGCATTTGCACACTTCGGAAACGCATTTGGCAATAAATGGCTGGTAGCTTTTCAAAAGGTGATTTTGTACTGATTGATCCCCCTGCTGCGCCAATGCAATCATATCTTCAAGTGGCCGCTCTTTTAAGGATTGGTTGCTTGACACCTTGCAGCACCTCCAGCCAATATTAAGTTCGTTTCAAGATCATATTTTTTGAATGTGGTTTTCGGTAAACTAAGCTCAATTAAGCTATTTATGATTAAATCATTAATAGTCATGATGTATCCACCATCTTTTATTATAATTTGTCCCGCATGGTCCCGCATGTAATGGTCAGTAACCCGCCAAATGACGGCGGCTAACTGACCTTAAATGCCCGATTCGGTTCAGCTAACATTCAGCGGGAAAAAACATTCTGTTGTATAAAGCTTCACTTATCCAATATGATTTATCATAACGTACTCGGCAAATGGTTTCGAGAACAGGTTTATTACATTTTTTTTAAAAGTCCGTTACTATCCAAATATAGCGGTAGCATGATATCTTGAGAAAAACTCGGCTGCCGGATTTTTTTCAAAGGTCAAAGTCAAGATGTCAGGCTCGAAGAAATCGGGGAGTCAGCTGTGATATTTATAATAATAGTCAATCGGTATAAACAATCCGACCCGTCCGTGTGTATCGTGATGGAGGGTGGCAAACACAATTCCGATCACGCTGCCATCCTGAGTGATGACCGGACTGCCGCTATTGCCGCGGTAAACCGGTGCTTCCATCATGACAACCGGTTGGTCCCAACCGTTAAGTGTTATATAATCAATCACTCTGCCTTGATTCGCGATGCCATTAAAACGGATTGGGTTGCCAATAAAATAAACCTGCTCATCACCTGGTTCAAATGTCGTTTCTCCTGCAAGCTCTAGGTAAGGCAGTGCACTCCCGTCAACATTTAAGACTGCCAGATCAACGGAAGGATATGTCGCCACAACATCCCCGGAAAACAATCCTTCTTCAGGAAAAGCCACAGTGGCCGATTCTTCACCTTCCACCACATGATGATTGGTAATAATCGTCCCATCGGCGGATATTGAAAAACCGGTGCCCCTTGAGTCATCCGTTTCAATAACAACCACTGATTTTTTATAAGTCTGTATGTCATCCTGCGTTGACAGTTTGGCAGAGGTGATTAAAAAATCAATTGCCGGAATGGAAAACGTCCTTGGAATCATAGAGGCTACATTTAATACCATAACTACAGCAATCAGCCAGAAAACCCACTTTGGGAAAGGTCGCCGGGGTTTACGATTTTTCTTCTCCCCAGCCCTTGCAAGTGCTTTCTGCCGTTCCTGTTCAACAAGTTCGTACAATTCTTCTTCATCCAGATCTTCATATAAATCGTCATCGATCATATCATGGTTTTTCTTATCGTTAACCATAAGACACCGCCCAACAAGCCATGATTCACACATTATCTGTTTTTCTGGTTATGACAGTCGTATTTGCATATAATCAGAAAGAAAGTCCTGTTTTCTTTTATTATACCATTTTAAGTTAGAATAATTGAATCCGCTTGCCGAACCATATTCATCGTCAATATGACAGCCGAAACACAAATTTATACACTAAATCGCCATATTTTTTGTGATACCTATCACATTTTATCTATTTTTGTCATAAAAAAAACGGCAAAGATGATATAATTCTAATTGATAAACTTTAAATGGACGTGGATGTTTATGTTACTTAAAGGGCATTACAATAAAATTGAACCCGCTTCCGGCGCCATCATTATGGCATGCGGCATTTTCCTGATAGGAGCTGTTGAAGCATTTCCGACTCTCGACGTTGTATATGGTAAATATTTGGCGTTTTTTCTGCTTGTTGCGTGGGTGATTATTTATAAGGATTTATCAATACAGTTCTTTCACCGGGATTTTCTGATTCCTTTTATTCAAAATCCGGTCAATTCGTTTGTCATTGGTACTTGGATTGCTGGTGTATCGGTGCTGTGTAATGTGTTTCTGAAATATTTTCCGGAAATTTTATTATTGACTCAGGCAATGGCCATTCTTAACACATTTTTATGGCTTTTCTTTTTAGTCAATTGCTTTTACAATTTCAAGCAGTTATTATTTGACTACAAAGACTTTCCAGTGCATGGGGCGATATTGCTGTCAACGGTTGGAACACAATCAATCATCATTTTATTGAATAATGTTTTTTTTCAGTTCCCCGTCTATTTTTCTCAAGCAGTCATCATTTTAGGTCTTGTCTTTTATCTGGCTGGGATAATACTGCTTTATAACAGGTTCATCAAGCATCATAATTGGACGCTCGCTGACGATTGGGCAAATACGAACTGTATAATCCATGGTGCCTTGTCCATTACAGGTCTGGCAATTGTCACAACAAATACTTTCACGCCCGGATTCGTCACCTATTTTTGGATATTGGTGTTCGCATTGCTGATCATTGTTGAAGCGGTCGAAGTGGCCCGCGCCATTAAGCGGATTAAACAATATGGCTGGAACAAGGCGATTTTCACGTATCATGTTACCCAGTGGTCCCGAAACTTTACATTTGGCATGTTCTATGCATTCACATTGGTTATGCAGCAAAATCCGTTTTATCCAATCGCAGAGCCGCTTTACAACCTGCAGCGGACGTTCATGGACTATTGGGCTTGGGTGGTCCTGATCGCCATACTTTGGGAAATTGCCATCTTTTTGAAGGCGCGGCTTATCGAATTATACAATGAAAAACTCATTATCAATAATCAATAACACACCCCGATAGAAAGGATAATTGCAATGCTTCTTGACGACATGCTTGAATATAATGAAAGGTTTGTAAGTGAAAAGAAATACGAGCCTTTCCAGACAGATAACATACCGAATAAACGGACCGTTATCTTCACATGTATGGATACACGTCTGGTTGAGCTATTGCCTAAAGCATTAAACATCCAAAATGGTGACGTTAAAATGGTCAAAAATGCGGGTGCGATTCTTCGTGATCCTTTTGACAACATCATGAAAAGTATTCTTGTTGCGATTTACGAATTAAAGGCAGAACAGGTTATGGTTATTGGGCACCATGATTGCGGCATGTCACATATGGATCCGGCTGCATTCAAGGCAGGCATGCTTGAAAAAGGAATTTCCGAAGAATCACTCAATACGCTAAATCACGCCGGGTTCAGTCTGGAAGATGAATTCAGAGGTTTTGTGTCAGTTGAGGATTCGGTTAAGGAAAGTGTTGCTGTCGTTCGCAATCATCCTTTGCTGCCATCCTATGTAAACGTTCACGGACTGGTCATTGACCCGGAAACAGGTAAAGTCGACCTCGTCGCAAAAGAATAGCATTGTGCAACGTATGGTGAATCGGCCCAAACCGGCACAGAATTGGCCCAAGTTGTCACAATTGTACCAGGATAAACCCGGCTCGGTAGAATCAGCTTATCGTCAAACCTTTTGGCAATAGGCCTTAGCTTGCACTTATGTACACAAAAAAACTGGCCTTCCTTAAAAGGGAGACCAGTTTTTTTGTTATCTTAAACATGATATTCATTACTTTCTTCCACTTCTTCAGCTGCCAGGCCTGACAATACATGGACACGTAAAATAAACCCAACCAACTTTTCCTTTTCATTGACGACAGCCAGCGGAAAACTTGATTCAAGTGCTTTAGCAATCAAATCGTTAACATATTCATCTTGTTTCACAATGGTAATATCCGTTCGCAGCATATCCTCAAGAGATTTTTTATCCTTCAGGCCTTTTATGGCATCATCAATGGTGACGATTCCTTTGACATGCCGGCTGCGATCCACGACAAAGACACTCGATATGCCATTCTCCTCCATTTCTTTACGGGCAACGTTCAATCCGTCCTTCATGGAAACAAGTGCATTCGGTTTGATCATGATATGCTCCGCTTGGAACACTTTTGACCGGTCAATATCCTTAATGAAATCAGAAATATAGTCATTGGCCGGATTCTCAATAATCTCCTCGGGTGTGCCAATCTGATTGACCTTGCCATCTTTCATGACCGCAACCCGGTCACCCAGTTTGAACGCTTCATTGACATCGTGTGTAATAAAAATAATTGTCTTTTGCAGCCGCTCTTGAATATCCAGAAGCTCAAGCTGCATTTCACGACGGATAAGCGGGTCCAATGCACTGAACGGCTCATCCATCAGCAGAATATCCGGGTCGTTGGCAAGCGCCCGGGCCAGACCGACACGCTGCTGCATACCGCCGGAAAGTTCGTCCGGATATTTATCTTCATAACCTTTTAAACCGACAATATCAATATTTTTTTGTGCGATTTCCCGCCGTTCCTCTTTGGAAATATTACGGACTTCAAGCCCATATTCGACGTTTGCCAAAATCGTACGATGGTTAAAGAGGCCAAAATGCTGGAAAACCATCGCAATTTTTTCCTGACGAACCTTTTTGAGCTGGGCCTTGTTGTGCTGAACGATATCTTCGCCGTCGATATAAATAGCGCCATCTGTCGGTCTATTTAATAAATTAAAACAGCGGATAAGGGTTGACTTGCCACTTCCGGAAAGACCCATGATGACGAACGTTTCACCCTGTTTAATCTCCATCGATGCATCATAGACACCAACCGTATGACCTGTTTCAGCGAGTATGTCGTCTTTACTCATACCACTTTTGATTTTAGGAATGACGGATTTGGGTTTGGGTCCGAATATTTTCGAAACTTGTTCGACTTTTATCTTTGTATCCATTAGCTTACCCTCCTGTGCTTCTGGAATTTATCCGCAAGACCGTTGGTAACCCGATCAATAATAATGGCAAGAAACACAATGCTGATACCTGCCTCAAACCCTAAAGCAATATCAATTTGGTTGATTGATACAAGCACTTGCTCTCCAAGACCTTGGGCACCAACCATCGATGCGATAACGACCATTGCCAGCGCCATCATCGTTGTCTGGTTCACACCTGCCATGATGGTCGGCAAGGCTTGCGGCAGCTGTATTTTAAACAGCATCTGCATGTTGGATGAGCCAAATGATTCCGCTGATTCAATCACTTCTTGGTCCACACCGCGGATTGCCAGCTCTGTAAGCCTGATAACGGGAGGTATAGCGTAAATTAATGTAGCAAAAATGGCGGATATGTTTCCTAAACCGAAGAAGAAAATAGCTGGAATTAAATAGACGAAACTCGGCATGGTCTGCATCGCGTCAAGGATTGGCCGCATGACCGTGGAAAATCCTTTGCTGAACGCCATCCATACGCCAAGCGGAATTCCCAGTGCCAATGAAATAATAACGGCAGTCATCACAATGGCAATCGTGGTCATCAAATCTTCCCATAACCCGAACGTTCCAATCAGAAATATGAAAATACCATAAAGAACACCGGCAAAGATCGATTTGAAATACCAGCCCAGCAGCACGATGATTAAAATAAACAGCCACCATGGCAGCCACAGAAGAAATCCCTCAATGCCACTGATAATCTCAGACGAAAATAAATAAATGAAATCAAAAAAGCTTTCCAATGATCGATCCAAAAAATTAATGAACGTTTCGACGTAGTCACCGAGTTTAAACGTTATATCCGGAAATACGCCCATAAGATACACACCTCTCTTTTTAAGTTATGAAACTTCATTCAGCGGGGTGTTTTTCTCTCCCGATCAAGAAGCGGAACACATGCTAAGTTCGCAACATCGTGTTGTACAGCCTTTGTGACCTGCATCGAGCAGACCGAGCAAAGTCAGTCATTTATGGCAGTCAGCCGCCATTTTAGGGTTATATGCGTTGTATAAATCAGAAAAGCAGCCAACCGGCAGGCCAGCTGCTTTACAAGTTATGACAGTGATTCCTTCACTTTCTCAGCTACATCTTCAGGAACCCAACTGGTCCATATATCTTCGTGTTCGTTCATCCACCACTCGGCTGCCTCTTCAGCTGAAGCATCTTCATTTTCATTCATATAATCCAAGGCTTCTTCAGTCAGATCACTGCTAGTTTCATAGTTGCTCAGAAACTCCACAACCTTTGGTGCCGCATCAGGTACATCTTTATGAACACCTACCACAACATCATTTGGCGGTAATTCTGTACCTTTTGTTTCTTCATATACTTCCGGATCATATGCCGGCTCTTCCAGCAGTGTTAAATCATATTTAGCCGTCACAGCAGTCGGTGACCAATAATAACCAACCCATGGCTCTCCCGCTTCATATGCATCAGCCAATGACGCAACAATTGCGGCGTCTGAACCCGGCTTAAAGTTGACAAACGAATCATTTAAACCATATGTCTCCATTTTTTGGGTGATCGCTTTTTCTACTGCCCATCCGCTTGGTGCGTTAATTAAACGGCCTTTTCCTGGCTCTGCCGGATCTTCAAATAGTTCAGGATAGTTCTTCAAATCCTCAACTGTTTTTAAATCAGGAGCCATTGGTTCGATTCCACGCTCCTCGTCTCCTTCAATGACATATGTCGGCACATATAAACCCTGCTTATTATCATCAAAGTTTACGGAAACTTTTTCAAAATCACCTGCTTCAATCGCTTCATTGTATACTTCCTTGATGTTATCCGTCCATAATTCCATGTAGATATCAATATCACCTTCCCGCAGCCCTTGAACGGTTGCAGCCGTTGATCCTGGTGTTACTTCCGTATCAATGCCATAACCTTCTTCAATAATTTTCTGCGCAATAGAATTATGAACCCTGATGCTGTTCCAACCTGCATCAGCAAAAACCAATTTATCAACGGTTGCCTCTGAACCCGACTCACCATTTTCTGAACCTGATCCGCCGCAAGCAGCAAGTACGGCTAAAAGACCAATAGATACCATCATTAATAGTTTTTTCATGTGATTACTCCTTTTGTTATTTTCCAGTGATCTTTAAAATACACAAATAAGCAGCATCTCAATTGACGAGGTAAAGATGTCCCTGAAGGATTAGTTGCAGCATGGATTACAAAAAAAGAAGCATTAGTAAGGATTTTGTCGCGCTCGCAAACATCTTTTATCATAATAAACAAACCAGTTTTTATCAAATGGCATAAAAACTGTTATAATCCGATAAATGTGGATATAACAGAAATATTTTCTAATAACACACCAAAACCAAACATATATGCCAAAATACTACAAATATCGACACAATCTGAAATTAGTAATTTTTGGGTGAAAAAACCGCCGGCCATAAGTTCAACAGGGCTAACCCAAATATTTTATTGTCCCACCTCCCATCATAAAACTGTGTTAAACCAATAATCCCGTACCACTTTTATAGTGATACGGGATTATTTTTGAGATCCAATTATTTAAGACAACCCTTTTGAGTCTGCACCTCTTCAGGCTGGTTGACTTTATTCATAACGTCCTTTGATGCCAGCTATCCAGTCATTTCTATTCACTGCCTGTATCCTTAATAATTTCAATCACCCGGTCGCGCGCTTTTTCACTCTGATAGTTTTTCATATGATCGATCATGACCGGTGCCTGCTTTTTCAGCTTGATCAGTTCCTCTGCCAGTGATTGTTCGGTTAATGCTTCCTCTTCCAATACCCTTGCATAGTTTTTTTCTTTAAATGAATTGGCGTTAATGATCTGGTCACCTCTGCTTGCTGATTTTGACAACGGGATCAAAAGCATCGGCTTATGGAGCGCCAGGAATTCAAAAATCGCATTGGCACCTGCACGTGATAGCACGAAATCAGTCGCCGCGAATAAATCCTTCAACTCTTCATTGATATATTCAAATTGGGTATAGCCATCTTGTTGAATGGTTGGATCCGTTTTTCCCTGACCGCAAATATGGGCAATCTGGAATTCGGCTAAAAGCTGATCAAGGCTGCCCCGAACCGCCTGATTAATTTTCTCGGCTCCAGCACTGCCACCCATGATGAGCAAAACAGGCTTTTCTTTTGTGAAGCCGCACATGTCAAGTCCTTTATTTTTATCACCTGCAAACAATTCATCCCTGATGACGGCCCCGACATATTCCGCTTTTTTTTCCGGCAGATAATCCATTGTCTCCGGAAAAGTGGCAAGTACTTTTTTGGAAAACGGAATGGCAATCTTGTTGGCAAGACCGGGTGTGAAATCGGACTCGTGAATGACTGCCGGCACACCGCGCAGTTTTGCCGCCATGATAACCGGTACGGAAACAAAACCGCCCTTGGAGAAAACAATTGACGGCTTTCGCTTGCCGATGATCCGCCACGCCTGCATCGTCCCCTGCAGCACTTTGAACGGATCCTTCACATTTTCCTTTGAGATATAACGGCGCAGCTTTCCAGTTGAAATCGGATGATAGATGACCCCATTAAGTGATTCAATCAGTCTGCGTTCAATCCCTTCTTTGGAACCGATATAATCAATTTCCCATCCTTCCTTCTGAAAAACAGGGATAAGCGCAAGATTGACAATCACATGACCGGCTGTGCCGCCGCCTGTAAATAAGATTCTTTTTGCCTGCATAAACGAAGCACTCCTTCTTTCATGACACGAAATAAAAAGGTATAATGATTCTTATATGTATACTGACTTCTTCAATCCTAGCGGTAAAATGACCTAAATATATGAAGCGAATCTTTAATTAGTGGAGATCCCCTCATCCCCTTGTTAATTCATTGCACAGTTTCATTGTTAGGGTGAGACCGATTCCCATGTTAATTATATAACTACATTACCATTAAATATCTTTTTCAACTACATTTTTATATTCAGAAAAATTGATTTGATGATTGGTCGTCTGAGCAGCTGTTTTTTCTGAGAGAAGCGTCCTCTCTTACCTTTTCACTGTTTTTCTGCAGCATTTGGGCAGAGAGAGGCGTCCTCTCTTACCTTTTCACTGTTTTTCCGCAGCATTTGGGCAGAGAGAGGCGTCCTCTCTTACCTTTTCACTGTTTTTCCGCAGCATTTGGGCAGAGAGAGGCGCTATCTCTTACCTTTTCATTGTTTTTCCGCAGCATTTGGGCAGAGAGAAGCGCTCTCTCCGACCATTCAGCAGCTTTTGAACTTTATTTGGGCACTGAGAAGAAAAATAAGGCTCGAATCATACAAAAAACAGGCAAAAATCGTCCACAGATTAATGCCTGTTTTTATGATTTGTTCTTCGCGCACGACAGTACCGTTTTAAATGAACTTAGAGGAACAGTCCTGCAATCGTGGCTGACAAAATAGAAGCCAGCGTTGCACCGATCAGTAGTTTCATACCAAATCCGGAAACCTGTACAGCTTTTTTGCTGTCAATTCCCTGCACCGTTCCTGCAATAATACCGATCGATGAGAAATTGGCAAAGCTTGTCAGGAATACTGAAACAATGCCAACGGTTTTTTCGGACATGGAGCCCAGGATTTGTTCAAATTCCAGCATCGCGACAAATTCATTGGTAACGATTTTCGTTCCCATGACACCGCCTGCCTCGATGACCTCACCTGGTGAAATACCCATCAGAATACCAATTGGCGCAATGATATACCCCAGAATTTCCTGAAGTGTAACACCGGCAAATACGAACTGGATGAGCCAATTGACCAACTCAAGCGCGGCAATGAAAGCAATCAGCATTGCCGCAACGATCAAAGCAATTTTCCCGCCATCCAGCGCACCATTACTCATCGCTTCAAAAATACTCTTATCATTCGAAACTTCCTTCACATCAACCTTATCTTCCTCTTTCGATACATTTACCGGTGCAATGACAGATGCCAGAATCAATGCACTGAACATATTAAGCGGTAGAGCTGCCAATACATATTCAGGCGGCAGAATTTGCAGATATGACCCGACGATTGACGCTGATACCGATCCCATCGCCGATGCACTCACAATATACAGCCGGTTGTTATCCAAATGATGAAATTGTGTTTTGACAGCCAGTAATGCTTCGGATTGTCCGAAAAAGATACTGTTGACTGCATTAAACGATTCGACTCTTGGCAATCCGGTTATCTTTGATAGTAATCCGCCCAAATATTTAATGATCGGCGGAAGAATCCGTAAATACGTCAGAACGGAAAGAAGCGTCGCAAAAAAGATAATTAAAAGAAGAACATTAAAGAAGAATACACTTCCACCTTCTTCAACCAGAATACCGCCAACAACGAAATTAACACCTTCCGTACCGAATTCAATCAATTTATTGAAACCGGCTGAAATTCCGTTAAGAACAGTCCTGCCGATCTCCGTGTAAAGCATAAACCAACTAATGATAAGCTGGGCAAGCAGCATGATACCAATGCCTTTATAATTAATCTTTTTCTTATCATTGGACATCAAGTAAGCCAGTCCCAATACAACAATAATTGCTAAAATCCCAAGTAGTATATCCACCGATGTGCCTCCCTTTTGATGTTAAAGCGAATCAATAAACCCTGAAAATGCTTACAAATCCACTTTTTCCATAACTGATTTTAACAGGTTGTCAGACGTCCGGCAAGATAAAATTTTTCCATTCGCCTAAAGTAGTTATTCCCGGAAGAATCAATTTTTAACATATTCAATGACATTGACCAAAGATTTAATATCGTAAACGAGAAAATCAACGCTATCGATGGCAGACTCACAAATGTCGAGGACCAGTTGCGTATTGTCACTGAACAGACTGCTAAAAATTATGAATTTCAATACACAATGGAAAGTATGGAACGTACATTTGATAAAAAAGTAATGGAGATGGCATCAGATATCAAACTATTAAAGAAAGCAGCCATCAACTAAAAAAACCATATCTTATTCACAACATTTCCCAAATATTTTTCCAAATAAAAACCCCCCGCAGTGACGTCTCATCAATGCGAGGGTTTCATTCATATCAATTAGCCTTCCAGCAATAAATCATATGGATCTTCCAGCAGTTCTTTAATCCGGACAAGGAACTGTACTGCTTCTTTACCATCCACAATCCGGTGGTCATATGATACAGCAAGATACATCATTGGGCGAACTTCAATCGAATCATCCGGCATAACCACAGGGCGTTTTTGAATGTTATGCATACCAAGAATCCCAACCTGTGGCGCGTTCAGGATAGGCGTTGACAGCATTGATCCAAAAGTACCACCGTTGGTAATTGTAAAGGTTCCGCCCTGCAGGTCTTTCAAGGATAATTCCTTATTAACTGCTTTTTTGCTTAACTCGCCAATTTCTTTTTCCACTCCGGCAAAGTCCAATTTATCTGCATCACGCACAACCGGTACAACCAGTCCTTCATCGGTCGAAACAGCAATGCCTATATCATAGAAATTTTTCTTGATAATTTCTTTACCCTGTATCTCTGCATTCAGCAATGGGAAATCTTTTAAAGCACCGATGACGGCTTTCGTAAAGAATGACATGAATCCTAGTTTTACACCGTGTTTTTCTTTAAAGTCCTCTTTCCGTTCATTACGCAACTTCATAATGGCTGACATATCGACTTCATTAAATGTCGTCAACATAGCAGCTTCTTGCTGCACATCCACCAACCGGTTGGCAATCGTCTGACGGCGGCGGGACATTTTGATACGTTCAACAGGCTTTTCAAACTCGGTGTCTTCGGATTGCTTTGGTTCTTCTTTTTTAGCCGGCTTGGATGTTTTTTGAACGCTGGCGCCTTTCGCAGCAGAATCGACATCTTCCGGACGAATACGACCTAATGGATCACGTGCCTGTACTTCACTTAAATCAATACCAAGTTCGCGGGCACGCTTACGGGCCGCAGGGGATGCAATGACATCCTGACTGCTGTCAGAAGAAACATCATCCTGTTTTTCTTCTTGCGCTTGTTTATCATCTTTTACAGGTTCTGATACTCCTTCTCGTTTCTTACCAGTATCTTCGGATTCAGCAGGAGCTTCTTTTTCACCTTCACCGGAATCACTGCCGCCTGCTTCACCATTTTC
>NZ_DATGTI010000168.1:0-4601 GCF_035301925.1 Lentibacillus sp.
TGCTTCAAGTGATGTGACGCCGGTTGTCATTACGAATGCACAGGAAACGGGAAAGCAGTACACGGTAACGGAAGATAAAGAAGGAAAGGCCGGAGAAACCGTGATCATCACCACATCAGATAAGTGATCTCCGGTATGAAAGGAGTGCTTTCTGATGAAAATCAGGAAGATATTGAATAACAATGCTGTCATTGTTATCGATGAGGGTGAAGAAAAAATTGCGATCGGCTCCGGGCTGGGCTTTGACAAGCAGAAGAATGACGTGATAAACCAGCGAAAAGTCGAAAAGCTGTTTGTGTTAAAGGAAAATGAAAAATTGCCGCAGCTCCTGCAACGGATTCCAGAAGAGCATTTCGCATTAACAGAGGAAATCATCGATTATGCCGAGCAGCGGCTGAACACTGGACTGAATGAGCATATCCGCGTACAGCTTGCTGATCATATTTCGTTTGCGATTGAACGTGAACAGAAAGGCATCCAGCTGAAAAACGCGCTGCTTCGCGAAATCAAAGTTTTATACCGGCAGGAGTTTGAGATTGGCTTGTGGGCGATCGAGCGCATTAAAACTGAAATTGGGGTTGAGATGCCTGTTGATGAAGCAGCGTTCATCGCCCTATACATTCATACGATGAAAATTCGAGGGGGTGATATACACGAAACAGTGCGGCAGACCACGATGGTGCAGACGATGGTGAATCGGATCAGGGACTATTTGAATATTGCTATTGACGAGGCTGATATATCGTATGATCGGCTTGTGACACATCTTCAGTTTGCCTTGACACGGGCAAAGCATCACGACAGTCATGTCATGGATAAAGACATGTTTGAGATGATCAAACAGAAATATGATGTTTCTTACCAATGTGCCAAGCAGGTAGCGGATGAAGCATCTAAATCTTACGGCATCCAATTGCCGGATGAAGAGCTGGGATACATTACGCTTCATATCGAACGATTGCGGACACATTCATAAGACATGTATTATGGACTTATTTTGTAAACGAATTCAAGCATTAATATTTGTTCACTTTATAACGGCACTGGATCCATTAAAACTTTAAAATACGTTAGGAGGAAAAAACTATGATGAAATATTTGCAGAATCTCGGCCGTTCCTTGATGCTGCCGGTTGCGGTACTGCCGGCTGCAGCGATTCTGATAGGTATTGGCAACTGGATTCTGAATTTCGATGAAGGCAATATAATCGCAACGTTTTTGACAAACGGTGGTACTGCGATTATTGGCAGTCTTGGCATTCTGTTTGCGGTCGGTGTCGCCATCGGAATGTCAAAGGAACAGGATGGTGCCGCTGGGCTGAGCGGGCTTGTAGCCTTTTTGGTCATCACAAATTTATTGAACGTAAGCAGCGTTGCAGGGCTGCAAGGTATAGAAGAAGGAGCTGTCAACGCAGCTTTTGAAAATACTGAAAACGTGTTTATTGGTATTCTTTCAGGTATCGTTGCTTCTATTATGTATAATCGTTTCAGTCAGGTGCGATTGCCTGATGCCTTGGCTTTCTTCAGCGGTAAGCGCCTTGTTCCGATTATGAGTGCTGCCGCCATGATGGTTGTATCAGCTATTCTATTCTTCGTATGGCCGGTTGTGTATTCAGGACTGGTTACATTTGGTACATGGATTAGTGATTTAGGTGCTGCAGGCGCGGGCTTATATGGTTTCTTTAACCGTTTGCTTATTCCGACAGGGCTGCATCACGCGCTAAACTCGGTTTTCTGGTTTGACGTTGCCGGAATTAATGATATTGCTAAATTCTGGGCGAGTGAAGGTGTACAGGGAATCACCGGCCGTTATCAGGCAGGTTTCTTCCCAATCATGATGTTTGGTCTGCCTGCAGCCGCTCTGGCGATGTATCATACCGCTAAGTCGAAGCGGAAAAAGCAGGCCGCTTCACTGATGATGGCTGCCGGTTTTGCATCATTTTTAACCGGTGTAACGGAGCCACTTGAATTTTCATTTATGTTCCTGGCACCTGCATTGTATGTTGTACACGCAGCATTGACAGGTTTATCGCTGGCTATTGCGGCGATGTTCGAATGGACGGCTGGTTTCAGTTTCAGTGCCGGCTTGGTTGACTACACCTTAAGTTTGGGTGTGCCAATTGCCAATCAGCCGCTCATGCTCATATTGCAGGGACTTGTATTTGCGGTTATTTACTACTTCCTCTTCCGTTTCCTGATTGTGAAATTTGATCTGAAGACACCGGGTCGTGAAGATGATGACGTGCAGGAAGACGAGGCGAGGACAGAAACTGCTGGTTCCGGAGATGCGCCTGCTGCTGAAGAAGGTGAAACAGCTGTTATGGCTGAGAAAATTTACGAAGGTCTTGGCGGAGATGAAAACGTCCTGACTGTTGACAATTGTGTGTCCCGCTTGCGTATTGAAGTGAACGATATGGATAAAGTTGATCAGGACAAAATTAAGGCAACCGGTGTTCCCGGCATCAATGTTGTCGGTAAACACAATATTCAGGTTGTCGTTGGTACACAAGTGCAATTTGTGGCTGATGAGATCCGGAAGATTCACAAAAAAGATGAATAAGGAAATGAAAATAGCGGACAGCACGGGTTGTGTTGTCCGCTTTTATTATACGCTCTCGGCCGGCGTTTGCTGATAACATGCAGGAACCGGAAGAAGCTCTTGCGCTGATAGCAGACCAAAACACGCTGAAAAAGCACACTCAATCACGTTTCACTAAGCTGGAACGAGAAACGGCTCTCATTATCAAATTTTCCTCTGTCATAAGTCCGTTCCACGAAAGTCACATGATTGTTCCGGTCCACAAGCAGAACTGTCGAAGCGCGGGTACCGTACCCGTCCGTTTTAATGAATAAAGGTGACAGCTTACGCTCGAGGTCCAAGCCAACACCGGTATCGGGGAGGTTCTCATCCGGTGCTTTTTCCGCATCGGCAATGATATCGAAAAGCGGCCCGGTCTCAATGGTCGAATGCTGTTTAACATATTGTGCAAGTTTTTCTTTACCTTTTACGACTTTCGGCCATGGGGTGTTTAGAAACGCGTTGCTTAACCCGTGAGTGCCTGTGGAAACCTGTGACATTTCATTTTGAATATTGCTGTAATAATATAATTGTTCAGGACTTCCGCCAATGAAGTTGAAACCGGTATACAGATCTTTTTCGTTTTGCAGTTTTGTAAAAAAGTCAGCAGCCGGTATACTGCTTTCAAGAAAATGCCTGACAATATGGCCGCGCGATCTTTTATTGCTCCGGTCTTCATTGGGATCGCGGTAGTTGGTTAATGCAGCAACACGGCCACTTTTTGTAATACCAAGCCAGGTGCCCATTCCGATTAGATCCCTGCCAGCCAGAATGTCAGGGTTATCGTCCCAGAATTGGGCTGGGGCGGTGGGACGCTCATAAATTTCATCCCGGTTAGCAGCGATGATTAATTTGTAATTCGGATGATCCTGAAAATGAAAATTAATTAAACACATCATTAACCATCCTTTTTATTTATTATATCCTGAGGAAGAGCCAGTTCCAAATAATGTGAAACTTCAATCAGAGGGGGTATTCCCTCATCCCCCTCTGATAATAAGGAACAAAGGCTAAGAACGCCACATCCTCGAAGTGAAAAGATACACTAAGCGGAGAGGAGTGGAATCGACTGAAGACTGAAAAAATCTGTAGAAAATGCGAGGAATCCAACAGAAGAGTAATGTCAGCAAATTTCATGCTGCAATAAAAGTAATCGGCGGATGCCGATTACCACCACGCCAACGCCTCCATTCTGAAGTGTTTAGTATTCTGTTCCCTTAATAGGTTCGATTTGAAACATGAAAAGTCGAAAGCCAGTATATCCGATGTTACAGAATTTTCATTAGCAGTTTTTTTGATGTTTTGTCGAATAGAAGAGAAGGACAAGGTGTATCTTTAAAAGTGGAGGGTTTCTTATATGGCTGCTGGGGTTCGGATCTGTATTGATAGTGGGGTTGAATATGTCAAAAAAAGCATGCACTTCCATAATGGAATGATTTATGCTAGACTATGTGAATATGTCTTAATAAAAATAGTCCTTGAATAAGGGATATTTATAGATAGAGAGAAGGATCTTTTATGACGGAAAATCATGAATATCAACAACCACAAAGTCGAGCTAAACGGACAACGCTCATGCTCGTATTGATATCGGGTGCGTTTGTTGCTATATTGAATCAAACGTTATTGGCAACCGCGCTGCCGAAAATTATGGCGGACATGAATCTCGAAGAAAGTACGGCTCAATGGCTAACATCCATTTTTATGTTGGTTAACGGGATTATGATACCTGTAACAGCCTTGCTGATTAACCGTTTTACAACCAGGGGTCTCTTCCTCACAGCAATGGGGTTGTTCGGAGCAGGAACCATCATTTGTGCATTCGCGCCGAATTTTCCGTTGTTGATGGTGGGAAGGGTTATCCAAGCTTCAGGTGCAGGGATTATCATGCCGCTGATGCAGACGATTTTGATGCTTGTTTACCCAATTGACAAACGTGGTTCCGCCATGGGTATGTTTGGTCTGGTTATTGCCTTTGCCCCGGCGATCGGGCCGACATTATCCGGCTATCTGGTTGAGCATTT
>NZ_DATGTI010000169.1:0-15544 GCF_035301925.1 Lentibacillus sp.
ATTTGCCCCTGGCCGGAATTGCACTGGTAGGTGGAATCGACCGTATATTGGATATGATGCGAACTGCTGTCAATGTCACAGGTGATGCGGCTGCGAGTGTTGTCGTTGATGCAAGTGAAAAGAATGGCATGCAAACAGAGAAGTGATAGGTTTCTTTCGCGAGTGGCAGCACATACGCTATAGGGTAAGTCTCGACTGTGTCCGAACAGCCGGTAAGTAGTATCTAACAGATAGTGCGATGATCGTGAGAAGGAGCTGAGAGCAAATCCCTAGCAGACTGATATCCATGTTGGCACGCGAGCGGGGACTGTGCAAAACAGTAAATCTGAATAGCTGATAGCTCAAAGTGTTATGAGGGCTGGATTAGGTGAAAATGTATGGTGTAATCCATTGAGCTCTCTCTGCTTCCTATATAGGTATTGATGTCAAAAGGCTAAGCCAAGGGCATCGAGATGAGCTATCATGAATGAAAATGGCTCCTTAATCGTAATTTTGCAGGTTAATTTGGCAATGTTGATTGATAAATCAAAACCAAATCGGAGCAAAATTACGAAAGGAGCCATTATAGCACAAAATATGTAGGATTAGATGTATTGAAGGAAAAAATAACTGCGGCAGTTGCTGATGAGGGAAGAGAAGAGACAAGATATTACGGAATGATTTTATACACACCAGAAGCGATAAGAAAGATTACGAAAAAATTGGGTGATCTAGAAAACTTAAAAATGAATTGTCATTGACAAACCATGATCACGTATATACTATTTATGTATGTAATCGATTACAAAAAGAAAGCGGGTGTGCCCATGGCAACAATTCATGAAGTTGCGAGACATGCTGGGGTTTCAGTCGCCACGGTCTCCAGGGTGATCAATAACAATGCAAAAGTTACTGAGCAAACGAAGGACCGGGTGGACAAGGCGATTGATGCATTGCGATACGAGCCTAGTGCACTCGGACGCAATCTGCGAAACTTGGAAACGAAGCTGCTGCTTGTCATGCTGCCGAGCATTTCAAACCCCTTTTATTCGGAAATCATCAACGGAATTGAAGATACGGCGATAGATAAGGGATACCATATCCTGCTATGTGAGACGGACTCGAACCCCAAGCGTGAGACAATTTATTTCAATATGGTGCGAAATCATTTGGCAGATGGGATCATTTCTATGGATCCAACAGTCAACAAGGATAGATTGACGGAACTTGCCACGAATTATCCGATTGTACAATGCAGCGAATACGATGAGGAGGGGGCGATCCCCTATGTGACGATTGACAATGAACTGGCAGCCTATCAGGCAGTGAGGCATCTTGTGAAACTGGGGAGGAAGAACATCGCACTGATTAATTCAGATGAGACATTTTTGTATGCACGTGAGCGGCGACGCGGCTATGAAAAAGCACTGCAGGAATTTGGGCTTCCGGTTAGGCAGGAATGGATTTATCATACGGCAAGTCTAGAGTTTGAAAGCGGGCAACAGGCAGTGCGAATGCTGTTCAGACAGGACGAGAAGCCTAATGCAATTTTTGCGGTATCGGATATCTTTGCAATCGGTGCACTGAAGGAAATCAATGCAAAAGGACTATCTGTGCCGCAGGATATTGCAGTAATTGGATTTGATAAGATCGGTTTTTCAAATATGACACATCCGACACTAACGACGGTCGCTCAGCCGAGGTATCGTATGGGGACGATTGCGGCTGGTATGATCATTAACAAAATCCTTGGAAATAAAGTGGAAAGTATCATGTTGGATCATGAATTGACGATTCGCGAATCAACGTGAGAGGAGGCGCCGTATGGAGAGTAAAATTGCTGTTGTCACTGGTGTCAGTCATTCACAAGGGATTGGTGCGGCGGTTTGTCGTGAATTGGCTAAAAAGGGAATTGATGTATTTTTTACGTATTGGATGGCCAATGAAACGTGGCCGGGTGGTTTTCGGAAAGAACTCGAGCAAAAAGGCATTCAATCTGATTGTATGGAAGTTAATCTTGCACTTCCAGAGGCAGCTTCAAAGGTTCTTGCAGAGGCGAAGAGTAGGATCGGAATACCTACAATCCTAGTCAATAATGCAGCCCAATCGACACGTGATGGGTTTGAACAGCTCGATGCACAAATATTAGATGCTCACTATGCTGTTAATATGCGGGCTACAATGCTTCTGTGTGCCGGGTTTTCCCGAATGTTACGAGACACTCAACTCAATTCGGGCAGAATTATTAATCTAATATCCGGACAAGGGCAGGGGCCGATGGTTAAAGAGCTCGCCTATGGATCGACAAAAGGTGCCATTTCAGCGTTTACGTTGTCCTTGTCGGCAGAAGTTGCGCCCCTTGGCATCACGGTGAATGCTGTAAATCCGGGGCCGACTAATACGGGCTGGATGACAGACGAGTTGAAAGCAGAAATCGCGCCTAAATTTTTGATGGGGCGATTGGGGGAGCCTGCGGATGCAGCCCGGCTTATCACTTTTCTGGCCAGTGAAGAAGCAGCATGGATCACTGGACAGGTTATTCATTCGGAAGGCGGATTTACGCGAAGATAGTATTTTTTGTTATTGAATTTTAAAAATAGATTGACAAAATTTTTACATGCTATATAATATAAATAAATGTAATCGATTTCATAGATGCCTAGCAATTATAGATTTATATCCATTACATCAAGTGAAATCGTTTAAAAAGGAGGAGAAACATGAAGTTTAACAGGAAAGTATTGTGGGTGTTGCTGATGTTAGTGCTGGTTGTATTTCTTGCTGCATGTAATGGAAGCGGTTCCAAAGATTCCAAACAGTCTTCGGAAAACTCCGAGGAGGATGCGGATGCTGAAAGTAGTGAGGAGGTCACAATCGTTTATGCACGCGGCACGGATACAACTCCTGCAACTGAGGAGGTCATTAAAGCATTCGAGGAGGAGCATCCGAACATCAATGTTGAGCAGCGGGAAATGCCAGCTGACACTGGTCAGTCACATGATCAGTATGTAACGGCATTCAGTTCGCAGAGTCCTGAAATTGACGTGTTCAATGCAGATGTTATCTGGCCAGCTGAATTTGCTCAGGCTAATTACGCGCTCGAGCTTGACCGCTTTATCGAAAAAGATGGAATCGATATGGACGCGTACTTTCCGGGAACGGTTGCAGCAGGGAAGTTTAATGGAAAACAGTGGGCAATGCCGCAATATACGGATGCAGGAGTCCTCTACTACCGAACTGATATTGTGGACGAGCCTCCCAAAACGTGGGATGAGCTTATATCCAAAGCCAGTGATCTTCAAGGTGAAAAAGGCACCGAATTTGGCTATCTGATGCAGGCTGCGCAGTATGAGGGTCTGATCACCAATGCGATTGAATACATCGCGTCATATGGCGGTGCGGTCGTTGATGAAAACAATAACGTTGTCGTTGATAGTCCGGAAACCATCAAAGCAATCGAGAAAATGACGGAAATTGTAAATTCTGATTTCGTGCCGAACAACATTACGAACTTTATGGAAATAGAGACGGAAAATGCCTGGATTGAAGGGAATGCTGTGTTTGCCCGTAACTGGCCGTACATGATGTCTTCATCCAATGACGAAGAACGCTCTGAAGTGGTCGACAAGGTGGAAATGACTATGCTTCCGAAGGGTGATGAGAAGAGCGCAGCAGCACTGGGCGGCTGGATGACGATGATCAACCGTTACTCTGAACATCCGGAAGCGGCATGGGAGTTTGTTAAATTTATTTCCGGACCAAAAGGGCAAAAGATTTCAGCAGTGGAAGGCGGACGCCCTCCAACCTTAAAGGAGCTGTATGATGATCCGGAAGTTCAGGAAGTCAGCTCATTATTTGCAAATCCGGAATTCCGCGAAGTGCTGCAATCAGCTGTCCCAAGGCCGGTTTCACCAATCTACCCGGAGATATCAGACATCATGCAGATTGAGCTGTCCAGAGTATTGGCTGGTGAACAGTCAGCAGAGGATGCTGCCGCTAACATGCAAACGAAAATTGAGAAAGCAATGGCAGAATAATCGATCCAACTCGACGGCGGAAGGCAAGGAGGGCATCGACTTCTCCCTTGCCTTCTTCATCTTAGAAGGGGCTCGGAGTAAACAAGGGCTACTGCCTGGGACAGTGCGGTGCAAGGGAGGTTCAAAATGAAACAAAAAAAGAGGTTACGTTTTCAGTTAAATGAAAAACAGCTTGGATATGCCATGGTGATTCCGTCACTAATCCTCATAATTGCTGTTGTGCTTTGGCCAGTGGCACAATCTTTCTATAACAGCATGTTCGATTACCGGCTCAATGATCCAGCCCGGTCGCAGCGTATGCTCAGTGCCACGATAGACCTGGAACGTTATGTTGATAATTATTTTTATATTGACGGCCAGTTGGAAACGTTGGCTGGGGGGACGGATAGTAATAAAACGAAGGATACCATTGCAGATATACGGGAAGGCGTGGATACACACCACTCCGAGCTGATTGATGATGAAGATATCAAGCAAAAAGTCGAGAAGATCGATGAATTGTTGGCCAGCTATACACCGGTGAAGAATGAAGATTTGAAATACGCCAAACTGGATAATGACTTTGCGGCGGAATATCGACAGGTGCTGAAGTCATATCAGAAAGATCTGACAGCTATTGCGGAATCCGCAAGCGATGACGAAACAAAGCAGCAGTTTCAGCAGACGGCGGATTTGCTTGGTGCAACAGCCGGCAACATATTGGAATCGAATTTTGTCGGGCTTTCCAATTATAAAAAATATCTTCAGGATGCTCGCATGTGGAAATCACTGTGGAACACGACATTTTTTACCGCGGTATCGGTCGCGTTTGAGCTGGTGTTCGGGATTGGAATTGCCCTCTTAATTAATCGTGCATTCAAAGGCCGCGGTCTGATTAGGGCATCTGTTCTGATTCCGTGGGCGATCCCGACAGCGGTCGCTGCTATGATGTGGGGATTTTTATATGATGGGCAATCAGGAATTGTCTCGCACTATCTGGAACAGTTGCACATTATCCCGAGTTCATCGTGGCTGCTTTCATCAGCAGATGGTGGCATGTTCTCGATTATATTGGCAGATGTCTGGAAAACGACCCCGTATATGGCTTTGCTGCTTTTGGCCGGGCTGCAAACAATCCCGCAATCATTGTATGAAGCCTCAAGTGTTGACGGATCGAACAAGTGGCAGCAGTTCTGGACCATTACCCTGCCGCTGTTGAAATCATCGATACTGGTAGCACTCTTGTTTCGGACGCTTGATGCTTTCCGTGTGTTTGACCTGATTTATGTTTTGACCGGTGGCGGACCAGCGAATGCGACTGAGTCGATTTCGGTTTATGCATATAAGACACTGTTCGCCCAGCAGAACTTCGGTGAGGGGTCGGTGCTGTCAGTGATTGTCTTCATGAGTGTTGCTCTGATCAGCTTCATCTTTGTGAAACTAATTGGTTCTGATCTTTTCGAAGGTCGTGCAAAAGGGGGGGACTAGATGAAAAAAAGAACAGGAATTGGGTTCTACATCTTTTTGGCAGCATTTGTTTTTCTTGTTATGTTCCCGTTCATTTGGGTGTTTTTGACATCGATCAAGCCGGTTGGGGAGATCTTTTCATCATTCAGATGGTTTACACCGAAGCCGACACTGGATTCCTATGAAGCAGCACTGACGAACCGTCCACTGCTGCGATATATGCTGAACAGTTTTGTCGTGTCCAGTTTGACAACAGTCTTGTCACTCGTGTTCGCCTCGCTTACGGCGTATGCGGTGACCAGGCTTCCGATCCGCGGAAAAGGACTGATTCTTGGTGTTGTGCTCGCGGCATCGATGTTTCCGCAGATTGCAATTATTTCACCGATCTTTAATCTTGTTACCGAACTGGGGCTGAGGAACAGCTATATCGGGCTGGTGATCCCGTATATTACTATTAGCCTGCCGCTTGCGATCTGGGTGCTGGCAACTTTTTTCAAAAAAATTCCGTTCGAGCTGGAAGAATCGGCGAAACTTGACGGCGCAAGCCCATTCCAGACGTTCCGGAAAATCATTTTTCCGTTGGCCGCACCGGGCGTTTTCACGACTGGTATTCTTGTCTTTATTGCGGCTTGGAATGAGTATCTGTTTGCTCTTACGATTAACAGCGATGATCTGTGGCGGACCGTACCTGTCGGGATTTCCATGTATCAAAGCCAATATTCTATCCCGTGGGGCGATATCTCCGCCGCAACCGTAATAGTGACGATTCCGATTGTTATTTTGGTACTATTTTTCCAAAAACGGATTGTGTCCGGACTGACGTCGGGATCGGTGAAAGAGTAGAATGGCAGATTCAAAGTTAGTAGGTATGATGGACTGCATGAACACGAGGAGGATTCAATATGAATGTAACTGTATGGAACGAAAATCGGCATGAACAGTTGAACCCGAAAGTGGCGGAAGTCTATCCGGAAGGTATCCATGGGACAATAGCCAAATTCCTCCGGGAGAAAGGGTATGATGTGAAAACTGCAACACTTGATGAACCGGAGCACGGATTGACTGAACAAGTGCTGGCAGAAACCGATGTCCTAATTTGGTGGGGACATAAAGCCCATGATGAGGTTGAGGATGAAATTGCTGAAAAAGTGAAGGAGCGTGTGCTTGATGGAATGGGTCTGATTGTGCTGCATTCCGGGCATTTTTCCAAGCCATTTACCAAACTAATGGGTACGGACTGCGACTTGAAATGGCGTGAAGCGGATGAAAAGGAGCGGATCTGGGTGACTGATCCAACTCATCCAATTACAGCAGGACTCGGGGAGTATATTGAACTGGAACAAGAAGAGATGTATGGGGAGCATTTTGATATTCCTGCACCAGATGAACTGATTTTTATCAGCTGGTTTGAAGGCGGGGAAGTTTTCCGCAGCGGGGCTACGTTTAAGCGCGGCCGAGGAAAAGTATTTTACTTCCGCCCCGGGCACGAAACTTATCCAACCTATTATAACATTGAAATCCAGCGGGTTATCAAGAATGGGGTTGATTGGGCTATTAACCGGGATACACCGGAATTCACCCGAGGGAATGTAACCCCTTTGGAAAATTTGTCTGAATAGAGGAGCTGATCATATGAAAACATTACGAGTTGGCGTTATCGGATGTGGCAGCATTGCCAAAACCCGGCATTTGCCGGAATACGCGAACAATCCAAATACAGAAATCATCGCCGTTTGCGACCGTGGGACTGGGCGTGGGCAGGAAATAGCGGAACGGTATGAAGCTAGGGCCTATACCAATTATGAAACTATGCTGGTAGAAGAGAGTCTAGATGTAATCAGTGTTTGCCTGCCAAACTACCTTCATGCACCGGTATCGATTGCCGCGCTCAATGCCGGGTGTCACGTTTTGTGCGAAAAGCCGATGGCGACGTCTCGACAAGAAGCAGATGACATGATTGAAGCGGCTGAGAGGAACGGCAAAAAATTAATGATTGGACACAATCAACGCTTTGTTTCCTCGCATCAAAAGGCTAAAATGCTGATAGAGAGCGGTGAAGTGGGCAAAATTTACAGTTTTCGCACCACATTTGGCCACGGCGGCCCGGAAGGCTGGAGTGCTGACGGGGCAAGGAGCTGGTTTTTTAAAAAGAATAAGGCGTTTGTCGGCGCGATGGGAGACCTTGGCGTACACAAGGCTGATTTGATGCGTTTTCTGCTGAATGAGGAATTTGTTGATGTTACGGGGTTCGTGGAAACCTCTGCTAAAGAACATGCAGATGTTGATGATAATGCGGTTTTAATTCTGAAATCAAAAAACGGTATTGTTGGGACCTTGGCCGCAAGCTGGGCATATACCGCTGAAGAGGATAATTCAACAGTCATCTACTGCGAAAAAGCGATTCTTCGTCTTGAAGATGATCCGGATTATTCGCTTGTTGTTCAATATGCTAACGGGGAGTTTGTCAAGTACAAACTGGCTGGAATCCAGTCAAATGAGGAAGGCGGACAGACGACAAGCCATGTGATCGATCATTTTGTCGAATCTGTTCTGAATAATACCGCACCTCTGATTAATGGACATGAAGGGAAAAAATCACTGGAAATAATCTTGAAAGCGTTGGAATCAACAAAGAAGAAGGGATAACATGAGCCGACTTAAAATGGGCATTATCGGAGCTGGCGGCATTGCACAGCAGCGTCACATCCCGGCATATTTAAGCATGCCAGACAAGGTGGAACTGGTTGCTGTTCATGATGTCAACCAGGAGCAGGCGCTAGAGACGGTGGAGACATTCGGGATCCCGTTTGTTTTCGACCATTATGAGAACTTATTAGCCGAAGTAGATGCGGTAACGATTTGTACACCGAATAAATTTCATGCGGATTTGGCGATTAAGGCTTTAGAAAACGGCGTGCATGTATTGTGTGAAAAGCCGATGGCAATTACAGCAGCTGAATGTGCTGCAATGATCGATGCCTCCCGAAAAGCGAACAAATTACTTTCCGTTGCTTATCATTACCGGTTTATGGAGGCTGCAGCAGTTGCAAAAGAGGCTTCATGGGACATTGGCGAACCATTGGTTACCAGAGTTCAGGCACTCCGCCGTCGTAAAGTGCCAGGTTGGGGTGTGTTTACAAACAAGGAGCTCCAGGGTGGCGGCAGCCTGATTGACTATGGTTGTCATTTATTAGACTTAGCGTTATGGCTGCTCGGTAGCCCAGTGCCTGTCGAAGTGAGCGGCAGTTCCTACAATCGGCTGAGCAGATCGCCCGATCAGGTGAACGACTGGGGCACGTTTGATTATGAAACGTTTGAGGTCGATGACCATGTTTCTGCCTTTATTAAATTCGAAAGCGGCGGTTCCATGCTGTTTGAGTGTTCATGGGCTGCGAACATTAAGGAGGATACCAAAACTTTGAGCATTTCTGGAACGGATGGTGGGTTGAGTGTGTATCCGTTTGAACTGTACAGGCAGCATCATGGGAAAATGATGACCTCAACAGCTGGGGTTGATGACAGCGAAGAGAACGCGGGAATTGCTCAGGCCCATAATTTTATAAATAGCTGCCTTGGAGAAGCGTCATTAAGGGTGAAACCGGAAGAAGCGATGCAGGTAACGGAGACCATCGAAGCAATTTATCGTAGCGATGAAAGTGGAACAAGTGTAAGTCTAAGGAGTGATTCATGATGAAACTAGGTATATTCACCGTTTTATTTGCTGAGAAATCGTTTGAAGAAATGCTTGATGTCGTGAAAAACGCAGGTCTTGAAGCTGTCGAAATCGGAACCGGCGGAAATCCTGGGAACGCGCACTGTCAATTGGATGAACTGCTTGAAAGCGAGGATAAGCGTAAGGTTTATCAGGAAAAACTGGAAGCACGCGGACTGACGATCAGTGCATTCAGCTGCCATGATAATCCGGTTTCCCCAGATCAAGCACATGCGAAGAAATCAAATGATACGTTTGTGAAAACTGTCCGTCTTGCGGAATTGATGGGTGTTCCGGTCGTCAATACGTTTTCGGGTATTCCTGGTGCAGGCGATGACTCCAAGTATCCCAACTGGCCGGTAACACCATGGCCGACCGCCTATTCCGAGATTTTGGAGTGGCAGTGGGAGAAAAAGCTGATTCCGTACTGGCAAGAAGCAGGAAAATTTGCCAAAGACCATGGCGTAAAAGTGGGTATTGAGCCGCACGCCGGTTTCAGTGTTCATACACCATATACGATGCTGAAGCTGCGTGAAGAAACGAATGATGCAATTGGCGCAAATCTAGATCCGAGCCATTTATGGTGGCAAGGGATTGATCCAGTTGCTGCCATTAAAATTCTTGGAAAAGAAAAAGCTATTCACCATTTTCATGCAAAGGACACATACATTGATCAGGAGAACGCAAATATGTACGGACTGACTGACATGCAGCCTTACGGCAATGTGCAAAGCCGGGCATGGACCTTCCGCTCGGTTGGATACGGTCATAGCAGCAAAGAGTGGTCGGATATCATCAGTGCATTGCGGACGTTCGAATATGATCATGTCATTAGCATCGAGCATGAAGATCCCATAATGTCCATTGACGAGGGCTTTAACCAGGCTGTCCGAAATCTAAAGGCCGTCAACATTATCGAAAGTCCTGGCGAAATGTGGTGGACATAAAGTCGTGTGAGGAAACTTGTAACAAATTTTTCATAGAATATTAAAAAATTGAGATTATCGAAAAGTTGGTCTAAAAATAAAATCTACTTCTCAAGAAAGTACACTCAAGTTATTGAACTGCCGTATATGTAGCTGTACGTATGGTACTGTAGAGAGGTTGGGGGTTAGTACCCCCCCTCCTACTTGATTGATATAAGGAGTGGAAGGCTGTCAATTCATAACCTTTTCAGACTGATACCCTTTCGCATTTTCTGTAAAGCCTCTTGACTCTCTTCGTTATTTGCAATCATGACATTCGTGTAAAGCGCATCAATGATGGACAGTTGGGCAATTCTTGATGACAGTGCCTCCGAACGAAAATCGGTTTCTTCAGCGACAGTGTACAATGAAATGTCTGCTTTTTCGGTGAGTGGTGATTTAGCAAAATTTGTGATAGCGATCGTTTGTATTTCATTTTCTTCTAAAACCTGAAGGATATCGAGCAAATCTTTTGTCGATCCGCTATGTGAAATGAGAATGGCAAGGTCATCACTCGTCATTTGGGATGCAGACATAATCTGCATGTGTGAGTCCAAGTTAGCACTGACGTCAATGCCGCTGCGGATGAACTTGTGATAGGCGTCCAGTGCCACAAGGGCGGACCCGCCACTTCCGAAAAATTGTACTTTCTCTGCTCGCAAAATGGCTTCAACAGCCCCCTCAATCATCATTTCATCCTGGATATGGAGTGTATCCTCAATCGTTTTAACGTTGGAACGGAAAATTTTTCCGGTAACGGTTCCGATGCTGTCCTTTTCATTAATATTTTCATGGATATCTTTTATTGGTGTTACAATTTCAGCTGCAAGTGCAATTTTCATAGCTTGAAATCCTTTGAAACCAATTCTCTGACAGAAACGGAAAACGGTTGATTCTGCAATCCCCAGTTTTTCGGATACTTGATTAATCGTATGGTGAATGATTTTCTGGGGATTCTCTAAAATGAAATCGGCAATTGCTTTTTCTTTATCACTGAATTTCCCGTAATTGCTTCGAATGCTGGCAAGGCAGTGCTGGTTATTGTTGACCATAATTATTCCCCTTATCAGTAAGCTGTGTTTATCACTCATCTATGTTCAGTAACCCGCCAAACTCCGGCGGCTAACAGACCCTAAATGTCAGATTCGTTCAACTAACATTCAGTGGAAAAAAACACCTACTAAATGAAGTTTCACTTTATATTATATATGAAAATTTGTTTTAATAAAATATTGCATACGGAAAAAAATTTGATATAATTTTTATTAAATGAAAAAAATTTACTCGATAACAGGAGGACATCATGGAAATAGGAATGATAGGACTCGGAAAAATGGGATTTAGCTTAACATTAAACTTATTGGATCACGAGCATAAAGTAGTGGGGTTTGATAAAAATGCTGCGACGATTGAAAGCGTTGACAGCAAAAATTTTCAGCTTGCCGAGTCTTTACATGAACTTGTTAAAAGCTTGCCCTCACCGAGAAAAATATGGCTGATGGTTCCGGCAGGTGAGATTACGACAGCGGTTATCGATGAACTAACTTCGCTCCTCGATGCCGGAGATATATTGATTGACGGCGGCAATTCCAATTATAAAGATACACTTAAGCATGCCGAAAAATTGAAGGAGTATGGAATTTATTTCTTTGATTGCGGTACGAGTGGCGGTATGGAAGGTGCCAGGTCAGGCGCTTGTACAATGATTGGTGGTGATGAGGATAAATTTAAGGAAATTGAGCAGTTGTTCCGTGATGTGTCAATTGATAATGGTTACCTTTACACCGGAAAATGCGGAAGCGGACACTTTCTGAAAATGGTCCATAATGGTATGGAATATGGCATGATGCAGGCAATCGGCGAAGGGTTCGATATCCTGGAAAAAAGTGAATTCAATTACGACTATGAACAGGTTGCCAGGGTATTCAACAATGGGTCTGTTATCCGATCCTGGCTGATGGAATTGGTTGAAAGTGCGTTTTCCAAGGATGCCAACCTGGATGACATTCGCGGTGTGATGAATTCGTCCGGTGAAGGCAAGTGGACGGTGGAAACAGCACTCGATTTACAAACTGCTGCTCCGGTAATTGCATTGTCGTTGATGATGCGGTACCGCTCACAGGAGGATGACACGTTTACAGGCAAAGTTGTCGCTGCCCTAAGGAATGAATTTGGCGGCCACGAAGTTGTGAAGAAGTAGTTGTTAAATTAGGAGGAAGAACGATGGATCAGCAGGGATTTTATCTGGGAGTCGATATTGGAACAACGAGTACAAAGGCAGTACTTTATCAAAAAAACGGTGAAGTAAAAGAAGATCATACTGTCAATTACCCGTTGTATACGCCAAATACATTAGTGGCGGAACAGGATCCGGAAGAAATTTTTAATGCCGTACTTACGGCTGTTCGGGAAGTCATGCGCAAAAGTAACATTTCGTCAGATCAACTTCGTTTAATATCATTCAGTTCCGCAATGCACAGCCTGATTGCCTTAGGCAGCGATGGAAAATTATTGACAAACAGCATTACATGGGCGGATACAAGAGCTGCTGAATACGCCCGAAAAATCAAAGAAGAATACAGCGGTCATGATATTTATTTACGGACCGGGACGCCGATCCATCCCATGTCCCCATTGACGAAACTGGTTTGGATGAAAGAGAACAAGCCGGATATCCTCAATAAGGCGGAAAAATTTATTTCGATAAAAGGTTATGTCTTTTATAAACTTTTTGGAAAGTTTGTTGTCGATTATTCGATTGCGTCTGCGACCGGTTTGTTTAACCTGGAGACGCTTGACTGGGATGATGAAGCACTGAAGCTGGCGGGCATTTCACGTGATCAGCTGTCTGAAATTGTCCCGACCACACATCAGTTGAATGGCATTAACGGGGTACATCTTACATACATGGGGATTGATGCTGATGTTCCGGTTGTTATCGGGGCGAGTGATGGCGTTCTGTCCAATCTTGGCGTCAATGCGGTTGATGAAGGTGTTATTGCCGTAACAATCGGCACAAGTGGTGCCATTCGGACGGTATATAATGAGCCAAAAACTGATCCAAAAGGACGGATTTTTTGCTATGCCCTGACCGAAAACCATTGGGTAATTGGTGGTCCGGTTAATAATGGTGGGATTATTTTACGGTGGCTCCGTGATGAATTCGCTGCTGCAGAAGTCGAAACGGCAAAAAGATTATCAATTGATCCATATGATGTGCTGACAAAAATCGCTTCGGGTGTAAACGCAGGGTCGGATGGTTTGATTTTTCACCCGTTCCTGAAAGGGGAACGTGCTCCAATCTGGGATGCCAGCGCCCGCGGGTCATTTTTCGGATTAAGTATCCATCATAAGAAGGAGCATATGGTACGTGCGGTGCTGGAGGGAACACTCTATAACCTGTATACGGTGTTGCTGGCACTTGAAGAATTGACCGGCGAACCGAAAAGTATCCAGGCAACAGGTGGTTTTGCGAGGTCTGAAACATGGCGGCAGATGATGGCGGATATTTTTGATAAACCGGTTATTGTTCCCGAAAGCTTTGAAAGTTCCTGTCTCGGAGCAGTTGTGCTGGGAATGTATGCAATAGGAGAAATTGATGACTTCAGTGTTATGTCGGATATGGTCGGCAATACCAAGACGCATTCTCCTGATGGGAAAGCTTCAGAAATCTACCGGGAGTTACTGCCTATATATATTCGCCTGTCACGGATGCTTACTGAGGAGTATGAAAGTATCGCTTCATTTCAGCGCAAACATTTGGGGCAGGAATAATACTGTTGTTTAAGCATTGAAAGAGGTGAAGTGGATGGATGTTGTGACAATCGGGGAAACCATGGTGCTTTTCACCCCGGAAAACGCCGGTCCAATGCGTTATACCGATCGTTTTTCGAGTCGTGTGGCAGGTGCCGAATCAAATGTGGCGATTGGTCTTGCACGACTCGGCGCTCAGACGGGGTGGATGAGCCGTCTTGGCCATGACGAATTCGGCAAAAAAATCCGTTCGTTTATTCGCGGCGAAGGGGTTGATACGAGTCAGGTGGCCTTTGATGAGACAGCTGATACGGGTCTTTTTTTCAAGGAAAAGCTGGCCCCCGGTGAATGGCGGGTGAAGTATTATCGTCAGGGTTCGGCGGCCAGCAGGCTGAAACCGGGAGATGTGGATGAATCCTATATTGCCGGTGCGAAATATTTGCTTGTAACCGGAATTACACCAGCACTGAGCGAGAGTTGCTATGAAACCGTTTTAACCGCAATAGAATACGCGAAAAAGCATCATGTAAAAGTGGTTTTTGATCCGAATCTGAGGCGAAAACTATGGTCGGAGAATAAGGCCAGGACGGTATTGATCGAGCTGGTCTCAAAAGCTGACGTCGTGCTGCCGGGAATTGAAGAAGCGGAATTTCTATTCGGAAGCGGATCAACGGAACAGCTTGCCAGGCAGTTTATTAAAAAAAATGCATCAGCAGTCATTATGAAATTAGGCAAAAAAGGCGCGTACTATTTGGCTGAAGACACTGAAGGATATGTTGAAGGATTTCGGGTTTCGGAAGTAGTTGACCCGGTTGGTGCCGGAGATGGGTTTTCAGCCGGTGTTCTATCCGGATTGCTTGATGGTTTGGAGCTAAACGATTCAGTTCAGAGAGGAAACGCCGTCGGAGCCATGGCAATCATGGCAGCGGGTGATGTCGAGGGATTGCCTGAAAAAGACCGGCTGCTTGACTTTATGCATAACCGGGGCCGTGGAGATGTCGAACGATGAGGAGAGTATTTTCATGTTAAATACAATGCAAAAAATTGTGGATCATAAGCTGGTTGCGATTGTGCGCGGGGAAGATCCTGATGATGTGATGCCAATAGCTGAAGCACTTTATGCCGGTGGAATCCGCATTATGGAAATAACAATGGACACACCGCGTGTTGAAAGAGTGATTGGTGAACTGAATAACGCATTTGATGGTGACATGATTGTTGGTGCAGGAACAGTTTTGGATGCAGAGTCAGCCGGGAGTGCAATTATGGCAGGCGCGACGTTCATTTTCTCACCAACTGTTAACACTGAAACGATTAAGCTGACGAAACGGAATGGGGTACTCAGCATTCCGGGAGCTATGACACCAACGGAGATTTTGACGGCCTATGAACACGGCGCAGATCTGGTTAAAGTATTCCCTGCAGGAACGGTGGGACCAGGCTATATTAAAGATGTTCTTGGACCACTTCCGCATGTTCCGTTGATGCCAACCGGT
The DNA here is from genome assembly GCF_035301925.1 of Lentibacillus sp. Classification (GTDB taxonomy): domain Bacteria; phylum Bacillota; class Bacilli; order Bacillales; family Amphibacillaceae; genus Lentibacillus. The sequence continues at coordinate 15,389 of NZ_DATGTI010000169.1, forward strand.
GGCGTGAATCTGTCAAACGTCCGGGAGTATTTTGACAAAGGTGCTATGGCAGCGGGGCTTGGCAGTGCACTTGTCAAGACCGGATCACCGCTGACAGATGCAGATTTGCAAGCGATAACGGCAAACGCGAAACAATTTATCGATGCGATTGAAGGT
>NZ_DATGTI010000170.1:0-33204 GCF_035301925.1 Lentibacillus sp.
GGGCAAACCGTTTAGGTGCCAATTCCCTGCTTTCGGCGATTTATGGCGGATCTGTTGCCGGTCCAAAAGCGATTGAATACATTGAAGGTTTGGATAAACATGTTGATGATCTGTCATCGAAACTATTTGAAGACAGGGAAAAAGAAGAACATGAAAAATTTGAAAATCTTATGAAGATGGACGGTACTGAGAATGCCTATCAAATCCATAAAGAACTGGGAGAACTGATGACGGATAATGTAACCGTTGTCCGTTATAATGATAAATTGAAAGAGACAGACAAGAAAATCCAGGAATTGATGGAGCGCTGGGAAAACATAAACATAAATGATACCTCCCGGTGGAACAACCAGGGTGTTATGTTTACACGTCAGCTGGAAAGCATGCTGCATCTGGCACGGGTTATTACCAACGGTGCCCTGAAACGCGATGAAACACGTGGTGCCCATTATAAACCGGAATTTCCTGAACGTGACGATGAAAACTTCCTGAAAACAACGATTGCACAATATGACGAAAAAAATAACGAACCTGTCATCACGTATGAGGATGTTGATGTATCGTATATTGCGCCACGGAAACGCGATTACACGCAAAAAAACGAACACGAAGGGAGTAAGTAATGATGGCTGAACAAAGTACTGTTACGTTTATTATAACGCGTCAGGACAGTCCGGATTCTTCTCCTTATGAAGAGACGTTTGAAGTCCCGTACAAACCAGGTATGAACGTTATTTCCGGGCTTATGGAAATCCAGAGAAATCCGGTGAATGCCAATGGGGAAAAAACAACACCGGTTCAATGGGATATGAACTGTCTGGAAGAAGTCTGCGGTGCTTGTTCCATGGTCATCAATGGAACAGCACGGCAGTCATGTGCCGCGTTGATAGATGAGCTTGAACAGCCAATCCGTTTAGAGCCAATGAGCACATTCCCGGTCATCCGTGACTTATTTGTTGACCGGGAGCAGATGTTTGACGCCTTGAAACAAGTGAAGGCATGGATTCCCATTGATGGTACGTATGATCTTGGTCCTGGACCGCGCATGCCTGAGAAAAAACGTCAATGGGCATATGAGTTGTCCAAATGTATGACGTGTGGTGTTTGCCTTGAAGCATGCCCAAACGTCAATGATAAGTCAGATTTTATCGGTCCGGCTGCCCTTTCACAAGTGCGTTTGTTCAATGCACATCCAACAGGTGAGATGAATGCCAGTGAACGTCTGGAAGGATTGATGGAAGACGGCGGCATTTCAGGCTGCAGCAATGCACAAAATTGTGTACAGGTTTGTCCTAAAGGCATTCCATTGACAACATCGATTGCTGCTATGAACCGTGCAACAAACATTCAGGCATTCAAGAACTTCTTTGGCAGTGATGAAGCTCATTAAGCTATGAATCTATTAATCTCGGAATGACCCTTGCCCAACCAATGGGCAGGGGTCATTCTAATAAGGAGGCAAACTGATGAGTAAAGTTTCATATATTGATAATATGGAAGAATGGCGGTCTGAGTTTAGTTTTTTTATTCCAATCAGAATCCGTTTTTCCGAAACAGATATGTTCGGACATGTGAATAATGTTTCCCCGTTTATTTATTTTGAAGAGGCACGAATAGAATTTCTGAAATCTGTCGGTTTATTTGGCAGTGATCATGACAACGGGGCTATGCCCATCGTGGCAGATTTGCAATGCGATTACCATAAGCAGATTTATTTCAATGAGGATCTGCATCTATATGTAAAAGTTGATCATATTGGAAACACGTCATTTGATGTTCATTATATGGGGTTAAATGGTGAACAAGAGCTCTGTCTAACAGGCCGGGGAAGAATGGTATACATAAAACCTGACACTGGACGCCCTGTTCCATTATCTGATTCCATGAAAGAAATCCTGATGAAAGCGTAAAGTGAAACTTCATTCAGCGGGACGCTATTTCCCGCTGAATGTTAGTTGAACCGAATCGGACATTTATGGTCAGTCAGCCGCCGTATTTTGTCGGTTTACTGACCATTACATGCGGGATAAATGATAAAAAACCGACTTCCTAAGAGAAAGTCGGTTTTTGTCAGAGCTTCAACTCCCCCATGCGAAGAAGTTCTACCACTGCTTGTGATCGCCCCTTGACTCCTAATTTCTGCATCGAGTTGGAAATATGGTTCCGGACTGTTTTTTCAGATATAAACAATTCCTGGGCAATTTCTTTGGTTGTTTTATCTTGGACGAGAAGTTCGAATACTTCTTTTTCGCGCTTTGTTAATAATTGCTTCGGTTTGTACTTGTTATCCTTCAAATGATAACCCCTCCTTGCTGTCAAAGAGCTGCATATGAAGGGTAAATTATTTAGTCACTATTAGCGTATGAAAGTTTGTGTAAACGGTGAGCACATTTTGGATGAAGTTTAATATTATGGCAGTAGTCCATTAAACACTGAGATTTTTGTCGGGTTATGTTAAAATACTGATATAATAGTGCGTGTTCAAAAAGGGAGATATAGTGAAACTTCATTCAGCGGCATGATTTTCTCCGCTGAAGAAGGGGATCAAAGGCTAAGTTCACAACGTCCAGTTGCAACGCCTTTGTGATCTGCATCGTGCAGTGTGTCATGGTTACCGGACTTTTTGAACACCCTCTAATATTGGGAAATTCTTGGGGGGGTTACCCGTATTGCGTGATGACATATCAGCAGAAACCATTGCAGCTCTTGAAAAACGATTGCGCTACATAGCAGGGAACATCAAAAAGAATGGACGAAAGATTCTTCACCATTACCCAATCACGTCACCACAATTCGTTGCCTTGCAGTGGCTTGTTGATGAAGGTGATTTGACAATCGGTGAGCTTTCTAATAAAAATGGTTTAGCTTTCAGTACAACAACAGATTTAGTGGATCGTATGGAAAAGAATAAATTGGTGGAAAGAATACGGGATACAAATGATAGACGGGTTGTTCGGATTCATGTTTTGTCCAAAGGCCGAAAAATTATTAAGGAAGTCATTAAGAAACGGCAGGAGTATTTGGGCAATGTACTGGAGAATTTTTCAACGGAAGAAACTGAAACGTTAAATGAGCTATTAATGTTCTTATATGAACAGATGCAGCAAACAGAAAATAAATAACAGCAAGAAGAGGCGATTTTTTGAGTCAGGCAATAGGCGTGATTGATTCTGGTGTGGGTGGCCTGACGGTTGCTCATGAGTTAATGCGCCAGCTTCCAAAAGAAAGTTTGATTTATTTGGGCGATACGCTAAGGTGTCCATACGGGCCACGTTCGGAAAAAGAGGTTAAAAAATTCACAAGGGAAATGGCAGATTTTCTGCTCGGCAAACATATTAAAATCCTCGTCATCGCCTGTAATACGGCAACGGCATTTACGTTAAATGAACTACAGAATGAGCTGCCGATTCCGGTGATTGGCGTCATTAACCCAGGTGCGCGTGCAGCGATCAAGGTTACAGAAAACAGTCACATTGGTGTGATTGGAACAGAAGGAACCATTAGAAGTAAAGCTTACGAGAAGGCATTATTACGTATTGATGCCAATATCCGTATCAATTCGTTGGCATGCCCGCTGTTTGTCCCGATGGTCGAACAAGGCGTTCTTTCCGGAAAAGAAGCAGAGGAGATCGTTGATGAAACGCTTTTGCCAATAAAGAAACAAAACCACATCGATACATTGATTCTTGGCTGTACCCATTACCCGTTAATTAAAGAAACCATTCAAAAAGTTATTGGCAGCCAGGTTACCGTTATTTCATCGAGTGAAGAAACGGCACGTGAGGTCAGCACAATACTGGAATTTTACAACCAATTATATAAGGGAACGGAATCACCTGCCCATCATTTTTACACTACTGGCGAGATGGGGGTCTTTGCCAAAATCGCAGAAGGTATTTTCAGTGAATCAGTTGATTATTTTCAATCCGTTACCATTAAAAAAGCGGTTCTCCCAAATTAATGCATATGTGGAATCCTTTTTGATAGTTGTTTTCAGAAAGGATTCCATTTTTTGTTGACAGGTTGGTCTAAAATTTTGGTGAGCTCGTATATATAATAGTACAAACCATCGTAGGAGGGAAAAACATGCAGAAGCGCAGTCTATTGTTATTGAGCCTAACGGTGTTTCTCACTATTATATTATCCGGATGTTTTCAGGGAGAGCAGTCATTGGGTAGCGACGAAGGAGAAATGGATCCGCCGAAAGATGCTGAAGCTGTCGATGATTCATCAAATGAAACAGGTGAAAAAGCAAGTACTGAAGGAAAAGAAAGCGTGGACGATGCGGAAGAAGATACATCAACTGATACGGTAGACAGGCAATTATATTTGCTTGATGCCAATGGTATGGTGGCATCCCAGACTCTGCAGCTGCCACAGCCGGAATCTAATACGGTAGCGGAACAGGCATTGGAATATCTTGTGAAAGATGGACCGGTTACCTCGCTATTGCCAAATGGTTTTCAGGCGGTTTTACCGGCCGGAACAGAAATACTTGGGTTAAATTTGGAAGATAACGGTACAATGATTGTTGATGTTTCCGAGGAATTCAAAAATTACAAGGCAGAGCAGGAGCTCGAAATACTTCAGGCAATGACTTACACCGTTACACAGTTTGATAATGTCGATAGTATGAAAGTGCATATAGAAGGAACCCCGCAAGAGACGATGCCGGTTGACGGAACGCCGATTGGTGACGGATATTCAAGGGTTAATGGGATTAACTTGATTCAATCCAATACAGTAGATTTGCTTGGAAGTGAACCAGTCACAATGTACTATCCGTCCGTTCAGGGTGAAAATGAATATATTGTCCCTGTTACACAATACATTGAAGTTGAGGATAACGATTTGTACGGATCCATGGTTCAGGCGCTGATGCAGGGACCTGGTGCTGATACCAATTTGCAGCACGTTTTCAATAGCTCAGCGGAGTTGACTAGTAATCCAAGTTTAAATGATGGCGTGCTTGAAGTGGTTTTCAACCAGGAAGTATTGCAGGATGCAGATCAAGCGGTTATTTCGAACGAAGTGATGGAAACCCTCGTACGAACTTTGACAGAGGATGAATCGGTAGAAGCCGTTGAAGTGAAAGTGGAGGATGTGGAAACCCTCTTTAATGAAAACGGGGAGCCATATACGGAACCGGTCACAACACAATCTTTCTTTTCAACTGAAAAATTATAGTGTGGTTATAAAAGACTGTGAACAGCAGTCTTTTTTCTTTTTTGTCCAAAATTCATAATTCATGTTTGATGGTAAAAAATATGTTAGGATAACCGTGAATGCATAATTAAGGAGGCATAGGTTCATTGAGAAATGATCAGCGACATTATAACGAAATACGGCCAGTTACCATTACACCGGATTATGTTAAACATCCTGAAGGTTCTGTACTTATTGAATTTGGCGATACAAAAGTAATTTGCAATGCAAGTATTGAAGATCGGGTGCCCCCTTTTATGCGAGGTCAGGGGAAAGGTTGGATTACGGCTGAATATTCCATGCTGCCAAGGGCAACGGAACAGCGTAATATCCGTGAATCGTCCAAAGGAAAAGTGAGTGGACGTACAATGGAAATCCAGCGCTTAATCGGACGTGCCCTTAGATCAGTTGTTGATCTGAATAAGATAGGAGAGCGGACCGTGTGGGTTGACTGCGATGTTATTCAAGCGGATGGGGGTACACGAACAGCTTCAATCACTGGGGCTTTTGTTGCTGTTGTTATAGCTTTCAATACATTGCTTCAAGCTAAAGTCATTAAAAAAATGCCTGTGACCGATTTTCTGGCAGCTATTTCGGTTGGTATTTCATCGGACGGAACAGAACTTCTTGATTTAAATTATCAAGAAGACGCCGAGGCAGCTGTCGATATGAACGTGGTTATGACAGGAGAAGGCGAGTTTATTGAAATACAAGGAACAGGGGAGGAAGCTACGTTTAACGGAAACCAGCTGCAAACGATGCTGCAACTTGCCGGTAACGGATTACAGGAATTGAACACCATTCAAAAATCGGTACTGGGTGATTTAGTCGGCCGGATTGGCGAGACAAAAGAAATTCAGGAAGATTCGCCATGAAGAGGATTGTCATTGCCACGAAGAACCCTGGCAAAGCAAAAGAATTCAAAACACTTTTCGCTAAATACGATATGAATGCTGTTTCCCTTCCTGAATTGTCCAGGGAAATAGAAGATATTGATGAAACTGGAACGACATTTGAAGAAAATGCTGCCTTGAAAGCTGAGCAGATAGCAAAGCTGCTGCAGACACCTGTCCTGGCTGATGACTCAGGTCTGGAGATTGATGCACTGGATGGACGGCCGGGCGTTTTTTCGGCAAGATATGCTGGTGAACCCAAAGACGACATGAAAAATATCGATAAAGTGCTTGATGAATTGCAACATATTGAAGACGCTGATCGAACAGCACGTTTTGTATGTGTATTGGCGGTATCTATACCAGGGGAGTCAACGTTGTTTAAAAAAGGATACTGTGAAGGTCGAATTGCTGATACCCAAGCAGGTGATAACGGGTTCGGCTACGACCCGATTTTTATTCCAAATGGTTATACAGAAACCATGGCACAGCTTTCCCCTGACGAGAAGAATCGAATTAGCCATAGGCGTAACGCTATCCGACAATTGGAGGATTGGGTCAAAAATTTCGGTAAACAGATGAGGTGATATGATGCCAAGTGTATTAATCGTCAGTGACAGTCACGGTTCAACAGAAGAACTACAAGCCATTAATGAACGTCATCATGCTGATTATAAAATTCATTGCGGTGATTCGGAGCTTGAAATGGATAACCCGGCACTGGAAGGGTACATAAAAGTTGCCGGCAATTGTGACGTTGATGCCAGGCTTCCGGAAGAGCAGGTTAATACAATCGATGATCTTACTTTTTTTATTGCACATGGCCATGTGCACCAGGTGAAATCAAATCCATTGGCAATCACTTATCGGGCTGAAGAACATCATGCGCAGATTATCTGCTTCGGTCATACACATAGCCCAGGTGCGGAAAAAAACGGCAGCCAATTGTTGATTAATCCGGGGAGCGTTCGCCTGCCGAGGACGCGAAAAGAGAAGACATACGCCCTTATGGAATGGGACACACCGGATGATATTGCAGTCTATTTTTACACAGCAGAAGGGGATCTGGTTGAGGATTTATCAATGAAAACATCTCTACCCTGAACGATAACTCTAAAATATCTTATACGATAAAAACGAATATCGCGTTGGTTGAAAAAGCCGGTATCCTGCTGACAGGTACCGGGCTTTTTTAATTAACGTCCCAGGCAGGATTCGAACCTGCGACCCACAGCTTAGAAGGCTGTTGCTCTATCCAGCTGAGCTACTGGGACATATGAATATGTATGGAGCGGGTGATGGGAATTGAACCCACGACATCAGCTTGGGAAGCTGACATTTTACCGACATCAGCTTGGGAAGCTGACATTTTACCACTAAACTACACCCGCATGCAGTCAACATTTTGACGGACAAAGATAATTATATGCACTTTAAAACGATTTGTCAATAGTATGGCAGTTAGAGTGTTGTGTATGATATTATGTAACTTGTAATATGATAGAATAGATATTTTTTCATATCTTACTGCGCTGTTGGGAAATGGCAGGTTTTATGTATTATAAACCGGGGTAAGGCTATTTATTGAGACATTTGTACAGAAAGGGGTGAATTCATGGTAAGTTATAGGGAAAATGTTATTCTTTTCCCGAAATGGCGGAGCACTTTAGAAAAGGAAAGTCTCTTGGCATTGGAAGAGAAAAAGTATAAAGAAGCACTGATAAAACTTGATCAGTTATTGGGGTTCGGCGTTCAGAATCATGAAATTATCATCGGCAAGCTGATGTGTTTGATGGAGCTGAATCGGTATAAGGATGCACAGGATTTTTGTGAAGGATTGTTAATATATAAAGATGAATATTACTATCAATATGTTCACATTTACTTAACCATTTTATTCCAGACGAGCCAGTACCAGTTATTGATGAATCAGGTTGAACAGGAATTGGAAGCAAATACGGTACCTGAAGATATGAAAGAACAGTTTCGGCAGCTGTATAATATGAGCCGGAAAATGAGGCATCAAATCAGGGTGGAAAAGTCTCCCGAGTACATAAACGAATTATTAAAAGCAGTAGAAGAAGAAAATCATGCCAATCAACATAGACTGGTTGAACACATTCGTAAAATGGATGTAACGCCGACAGATCAGTTAAAAGCACTTTTGACTGATGATCGGGTTCATCCAGTTGTAAAAACGGCCATTTTTATATGGCTTCAGGAAAAGGAAGTTTCTGACAAGGTCCCGATACATAAATTAGGTATGAAACTGATAACAGTACCGGATACCACACCGTCACTGGACGCCCATCCAATAATACAGCGGACGTTATTGGCCATTAGTGATCAGGAACAGGAAAATCCAACCTTATTCCAGTTGATGGAGCAGCTGCTGAACCATTATGCTTATGTGCGATATCCGATCATGCCAGCACAGGAAGATGCTGTATTGATAGCCGAAGCACTGATTAAAATCGGTCATGATTTTCTCGCTATACATAAGAATAATATGGGCAATGAAGACGAAAACATAATTCAATATACAGAAGAGATTAAGATGTGCGAAGCTTTATATTCGACAATCATTGAAACTTAAAACAGCAATTGAAATGTCGGTATAACTTGAAAGGCCGCACAATTATGTTATAATGAGATGGTTGAAATTTTGCTTATTATAAAGTCGGACGTATTGTAATACACCGTCATCATCAAAGGAATAATAGATTTTGGAGGGTATGTTATGTCAGCAAAATGGGAAAAACAAGAAGGGAACCAAGGGGTACTGACGTTTGAAGTAAGTGCCGAAGAATTTGATAAAGCACTGGATCAGGCTTTCAAAAAAGTTGTCAAAGATGTGCAAATTCCCGGTTTCCGTAAAGGTAAGGTGCCTCGTAAAATTTTTGAATCACGGTTCGGCGTTGAATCCTTATATCAGGACGCTGTGGACATTGTACTCCCTGACGCCTACACAAAGGCTGTGGAAGAAACGGAAATTGAACCAATCGAGCAGCCGGAAGTTGACATTGAACAGATCGAAAAAGGGAAAGACCTTATTTTTAAAGCCACTGTCAATGTCAAACCGGAAGTTACGTTAGGTGAATATAAAGGCCTTGAAGTGGAAGAACAGACAGTCGAGGTTACGGACGAAGATGTGGAACATGAAATCGAACATCAGCGTGAGCACCATGCTGAATTGATTGTCAAGGAAGAGGGCAATGTAGAGGAAGGCGACACTGTTGTGATGGATTTTGAAGGATTTATTGACGGTGAAGCATTCGAAGGCGGAAAAGGGGAAGATTACTCGCTGGAAATCGGGTCAGGCCAATTCATTCCGGGCTTTGAAGAGGAACTGATCGGAAAAACAGCCGGTGAGGAAACGGAAATTAATGTCACGTTCCCTGAAGATTACCATGCTGAACATCTGGCAGGAAAAGATGCTGTATTTACCGTTAAAATCCATGACATAAAAACAAAAGAACTGCCGGAATTGGACGATGAGTTCGCCAAAGATGTCGATGAAGAAGTGGAGACACTTGATGAACTGAAAGAGAAAACAAAAGAGAACTTGCAAAATCAGCGTGAGCAGGAAGCTGAGAATGAACAACGCGAAACATTGATTGAAAAAGCTTCCGACAACGCTGAAGTTGATATCCCGGATGCCATGGTGGAAACGGAATTGGACCGCATGCTCCAGGAATTCGAACAGCGCCTGCAAATGCAGGGTATGACGCTGGACATGTACTATCAGTTCTCAGGTCAGGATAAAGATGACTTGAAAGAACAGATGCGTGAAGATGCTGGGAAACGTGTCAAAACTAATTTAACGCTTGAAGCTATTTACTATGCGGAAAATCTCGAAGTGACAGACGAAGATGTCGAAGAAGAGCTTAACAATATGGCGTCTATGTACGGTACCGATGCTGAACAGCTTAAACAGATGCTCGGCGGAAATACCGATGCTCTTAAAGAAGAACTTAAAGGCAAAAAAGCTATCGACTTTCTGGCCGAGCACAGTAAAGCCGTATAGTTGCCCCGGAACGTTAAATAATGCTATAAAAGCAAGGTGCGATAACTCGCACCTTGCTTTACACTTTACCCCGCATGTAATGGTCAGTAACCCGCCAGAAAACGGCGGTTAACTGATCCTAAATGCCCGATTCTGTTCGGGCCTGCAGGACGCAGGTCACAAAGGCGTTGCAACAGGACGTTGCGCATTTAGCCTTTGTACCTCTGCTTCAGCGGGGAAAGGCGTCCCGCTGAATGAAGTTTCACTTTATCTGATTTTTGTTATCTATCCTGTCCAAACGACATACGATAATAAGAAATCGGAAGACAGTCACAAGGTTCTTTAAAAAATCGGCTATTGCAGAAGTTTTATTATTTTGCTTTCACATGCTGATTTGGTATGATGACGTTAAGTTTAAGATGTAGACAAAAAATAGGAAGCAGATTTAAACTTTTAGGAGTGAAAAAGAAATGTTTAAATTCAATGAAGAAAAGGGACAATTAAAGTGCTCGTTTTGCGGCAAGAGTCAGGATCAAGTTCGTAAATTGGTGGCTGGTCCAGGCGTTTATATATGTGATGAATGTATAGAACTTTGTACGGAAATAGTGGAAGAGGAACTTGGAACGGAAGAAGCATCCGAGTTTGAAGAGCTTCCTAAACCAAAAGAAATCAATGAAACACTTGACGATTATGTTATTGGTCAGGAAGAGGCAAAAAAGAATTTGTCTGTTGCCGTCTATAACCATTACAAACGTATTAACACACCTCAAAATAATGCTGATGATGTGGAACTGGCTAAGAGTAACATTGCCATGCTCGGGCCAACCGGGTCCGGTAAAACACTGCTCGCCCAAACGCTGGCAAGAATCCTGAATGTTCCGTTTGCAATGGCAGACGCAACATCACTGACTGAAGCGGGTTATGTCGGGGAAGATGTTGAAAACATTTTGCTGAAGCTGATTCAGGCAGCTGATTATGATGTGGAAAAAGCAGAAAAGGGCATTATTTATATTGATGAGATTGACAAGGTTGCCCGCAAATCTGAAAACCCTTCAATCACCCGTGACGTGTCCGGGGAAGGTGTTCAACAGGCACTCCTGAAAATTTTGGAAGGAACCGTGGCCAGTGTGCCGCCTCAGGGAGGACGCAAACACCCGCACCAGGAATTCATCCAGATTGACACAACCAATGTACTGTTTATTGTCGGCGGGGCGTTTGATGGTATCGACCAGATTGTTAAACGCCGTTTAGGCAAAAAGGTGATTGGGTTTGGTTCAGATGATACACGGGAAGATCTGGACGAAAGCGATCTGCTGCAGAAAGTATTACCAGAAGATCTGTTGCGGTATGGTCTGATACCGGAATTTATTGGCAGAATTCCGGTAATTGGCAGCCTGACCCCGCTTGATGAGGATGCCCTGGTTGAAATCTTGACTAAACCGAAAAATGCGCTGATTAAACAGTATGAAAAGCTCTTCGAAATCGACAATGTTGAGCTGGAATTTGAGGACGAAGCACTGAGGGCAATTGCCAATAGGGCGATTGAACGGAAAACCGGAGCGCGCGGTCTGCGATCGATTATTGAAAGCATCATGCTGGATGTCCAGTTTGAAGTGCCTTCCCGTGATGATATAGAGAAGTGCATCATCACAAAAGATACGGTTGAATTAGAGAATGGAAGACCAAAATTGGTATTCCATGATGGTACTGTACAAGATGAAAATGAAAAAATTCCAAGAGAGAGTGCATAACCCAGATGGATGAACAATAATTATACGGGACTGACATTCGTTTGGCTCCTCTATGCAAATAACGGTCGGGGAGGCACCGGACAGATGTCAGTCTCTTTCTATGTTCATTGAGTAATTTTTCGCTCTCAGGCAATACTAAAGTAAAGTTATTATGATTTACAAACAGCCGCGTTTTCTATAGACTTTAAACAATCATACATAAAGCGAAACTTTATTCAATGGGGTTCTTTTCCCATTGAATGAGTGGATCAAAGGCTAAATACGCAACGTCAATCGCAACCTCTTTGTGACCAACATCGCGTTGGCCCGAGCAGAATCGAGCATTTAAGGGCAGTTAGCCGGTATTTTCGGCCTGTCCTTAAATGCGGAAAAAAATTCCAGTCAATGGAGGTATACATAATCATGACTAAAGAAGCAACACAACTGCCCCTCCTGCCATTGCGGGGATTGCTCGTCTTTCCATCTATGGTATTACATTTGGATGTAGGACGTGATAAATCCGTCGCAGCTCTGGAAAAAGCAATGATGGATGATCAAACGATTTTTCTTGCTGCCCAGAAACAAGTAAGTCTGGATAAACCGGAGTCAAAAGATATTTACCGGGTTGGAACAGTGGCATATGTCAAACAGATGCTAAAGCTTCCAAATGGCACCATACGCGTATTGGTGGAAGGGCTGCGCCGCGGAGAAATCAGCCGTTTTATCGATGAAAATGAGGAATTCACTGTTGAAATTAATGAGCTTGAAGATGAACATGGTGAACAGAACGAAGAAGAAGCACTCATGCGTTCGCTGCTCAGACAATTTGAACAGTATATTAAAGTTTCACAAAAAATCACTAAAGAAACATTGGCCACCGTTACGGATATTGATGAACCGAGCAGGCTTGCCGATATCGTCACATCTCACCTTTCCCTGAAGATAAAAGACAAACAGGATTTATTGGAAATGGTGAATGTGAAAGAACGTTTGCAGCATTTGATTCAATTAATTTCAAACGAAAAAAAAGTGCTCGATCTGGAAAAGAAAATCGGCCAGCGTGTCAAAAATTCGATGGAAAAAACGCAAAAAGAATATTATTTGCGTGAACAATTGAAGGCTATTCAAAAAGAACTTGGTGAAAAAGAAGGAATATCCGGTGAGGCTGAACAACTGAGAGAAAAAGTAGAAGCATCAGACATGCCGGATCGAATCGTTGATGTTGCCATGAAAGAACTCAAACGTTTTGAGAAAGTCCCGCAAAGTTCTGCTGAAAGTTCGGTGATCCGCAATTATGTTGAGTGGCTTTTGGCATTGCCATGGACCGAAAAAACAGAAGATATGATCGAGATCGATAAAGCCCAGGGAATATTGGATGAAGATCATTATGGACTTGAAAAAGTCAAAGAACGTATACTGGAATATCTGGCTGTCCAAAAGCTGACACAGTCAATCAAAGGCCCAATACTTTGCCTTGTTGGACCGCCTGGTGTCGGCAAGACGTCATTGGCTAAATCAATTGCCCGTTCAATCAACCGGAATTTTGTGCGCATTTCCCTTGGTGGTATCCGTGACGAGGCCGAGATTCGCGGCCACCGGCGCACGTATATCGGTGCCATGCCTGGCAGGATCATCCAGGGAATGAAAAGAGCCAAAACCGTCAACCCGGTCTTTCTGCTTGATGAAGTAGATAAAATGGTCAGTGATTTCCGTGGGGATCCATCTTCAGCGATGCTCGAGGTGCTGGATCCCGAACAAAACAGCAATTTCAGTGATCACTTCATTGAAGAGACGTATGATTTATCAAATGTTTTGTTTATCGCTACTGCCAATTATGTCAATCATATCCCGGGACCGCTGTTGGATCGGATGGAACTTATAACGATTGCAGGCTACACGGAGGTAGAAAAGCTGCATATCGCGAAAGAGCATTTGCTGCCCAAACAGCTGAAAGAAAATGGTTTGAAAAGGGGTAATCTGCAAATACGTGACGATGCTCTGCTGAAATTAATCCGAACCTACACACGTGAAGCCGGTGTCCGCAACCTTGAACGACAGCTCGCAAAGCTTTGTCGAAAAGCAGCAAAAATCATTATATCCGGTGAAAAAAAACGTGTAATTGTAACTGAAAAAAGCATGGAAGACCTGCTTGGCAAGCCACTTTTCCGGTATGGACTGAGGGAACAGGAAAACCAGGTGGGAGCGGCTACAGGTTTAGCCTACACAGCTGCCGGCGGTGATATCTTATCAATTGAAGTCACTCATTACACCGGCAAAGGGAAATTAACCCTGACTGGCAAGCTGGGAGATGTGATGCAGGAATCGGCTCAGGCCGCATTCAGCTACATTCGCTCGCGTGCTGAGGAACTTCATATAGATCCGGACTTTCATGAAAAATACGATATCCACATCCATGTTCCTGAAGGCGCCACACCCAAGGACGGCCCTTCAGCCGGGATTACCATGGCTACGGCCCTTGTCTCGGCACTGACAGGCAGAGCCGTAAAAAAAGAAGTCGGTATGACAGGGGAAATCACGTTGCGCGGTCGGGTGCTGCCGATCGGCGGGATGAAAGAAAAAGCGCTGAGTGCACATCGGGCAGGTCTAACGACGATTATTATCCCGGAAGAAAATGAGAAAGATATTGAGGATATACCAGAAAGTGTGCGTGATGATCTGATATTCATCAAAGTCAGTCATCTGGACCAGGTGTTAAAACACGCTTTAACGGAGGAGAAACATGAAAGTAACTAATGCTGAAATGGTCATAAGTGCCGTCAGCCAAAAACAATATCCAGACAGCCGGCTTCCGGAAATAGCGTTGGCCGGCCGTTCAAACGTAGGCAAATCATCATTCATTAATAAACTGATCCAACGGAAAAATTTAGCCCGAACATCATCCAAGCCGGGCAAAACCCAAACAATCAACTTTTATAAAATAAATGACAAGTTTTATTTTGTTGATGTTCCCGGTTATGGCTATGCAAAAGTTTCTAAAAAGGAACGCGGAAAATGGGGCGTCATGATGGAGGAATATTTTGAAACACGTGATACTCTGAAAGCTTGCGTCATGATTACCGACATTCGGCATGCGCCAACAAAAGATGATGTCTTAATGTATGACTTTCTAAAGTATTATGAGCTTCCAGTATTGGTGATAGCAACAAAGCTTGATAAAATTGCTAAAGGAAAACGCCCTAAGCATTTAAAACAGACATACCAGACATTGGCGGTTGAATCAGGCGATATCGTCATTCCCTTTTCGGCAGAAACCGGTGAAGGCAAAGATGACGCGTGGCGTGTGATCAGACAGTATTTATAGAATATTTTATGCACAAAAATGATCCGTCCGGCAATCGGATCATTTTTTCTTTTTGAGCCAGTATATGCCAATTCCGATCAGAATCAGCGGCCAAAACCGTTCCAGTAAAGTGGTGAAATCATAAACCCAGTCCAATGGTGCCGGTAACCGAACCGAAAACATCAGGACTACGGAGACAGCGCTGATGATGATACCGGTAAAAAGCCCGCTTTTTGTTTTTAACCCGCGCACAATAAAAGCAATGCCGACAATCAGCGGATACACTGCCCAATGATCAATCCAGAAAGAATAATGATTCAAGCCATGAAAATGGATACCTAGCCCCAACACGATCGTTCCACTCAACAGGTGCTGATAATCGCTGGATGTATAACTATGTATAAGCAGGGCAATTCCGATAATAATAAGCAAAGTAGGCCACGAATAAAAATCGGTGATAATAGGGATTTTCAGCTCCCTTAATAAAAAGTAAACACCAATACCGATCAATATGTAGGCAGCAAAAGAATGTTGCCGTTTCAAATTGCTCACCAACTTTCATTCTGTTAATTACCGGCCGGTATTTTTCGGCCGGCAGATTCCTTGCGTCTTCAATATGCGTGTGATAAAGTACAAACGGATTAACATACAAATGAAATACGATTGAATCTTGATTTTTGTTTCAAAATCTGTTCACATTTTAAATCATTTGGCATGTGTTGTCTATGTTACAATAATGGTTAGCTGATGTTTTAAAGTTTTGATGGGGGTAGTTATGGTGCATTTACTCAAAGTTGGTTTCAATTACAAATCAGCCCCGTTGGAAATCAGGGAACGTTTTATGATTTCTGAAGACGATATAGATAAAGCTATGGCAGAGCTGAAAAAGCGGAAAAGCATCCTGGAAAATGTAATTGTCTCAACTTGTAACCGGACAGAGGTTTATGCAGTAGCCGATCAGGCGCATACCGGGCGCTTTTATATTAAACAATTCCTTGCTGATTGGCTGCAAGTTGATAAAGAAGACATTTCATCGTACCTGCGCGTAACCGAAAGTGATGCGACGGTTGAACATTTGTTCCGGGTAACTTCCGGACTGGATTCAATGGTTTTGGGCGAAACACAGATATTGGGACAGGTTAAACATGCTTTTTTGACTGCTCAGCAAAACCATACAACCGGAACGATTTTTAATGAGTTGTTCAAGCAAGCCATCACATTTGCCAAAAAAGCACATAAAGAAACAGCAATTGGCGAACACGCTGTCTCTGTTGGTTATGCAGCAGTTGAACTGGCGAAGAAAATTTTTGGGGATTTACAAGCGAAACATGTTGTCATACTTGGCGCCGGCAAAATGGGTGAATTGGCAGCCAAGAATATACACGGTTCCGGAGCATCGAACATTACGGTGGTTAACCGCACGTTTGAAAAAGCCTGGTCACTGGCAAAAACGTTCCAGGCACAGGCAATGCCTGTTGAACAACTGCATAACGTACTGCATGATGCTGATATTCTGATCAGTTCGACAGGTTCTGATTCTGTTATGCTCTCAAAAGAATCGGTGGAAACCATTCAGAAAAATCGCAAAGGCAAACCACTGTTTCTGGTGGATATTGCTGTTCCAAGAGATTTGGATCCTGCGATTGGCGAATTGGATAATGTCTTCCTATATGACATTGATGACCTCCAGAATATCGTAGATGAAAACCTGGCTGCAAGAAAAGCAGCAGCCGAAAATCTGGAAATCACGATTGAAAAGGAAATCGTGGCGTTTAATGAGTGGGTCCAGACACTTGGCGTTGTTCCGGTTATATCGGCACTTCGCAAAAAGGCGTTATCCATACAGTCGGAAACGATGAAAAGCATTGAACGAAAAATACCGGATTTAACAGCGCGCGAGAAGAAAGTATTGAATAAACATACGAAAAGTATTGTCAACCAACTCTTAAAACAACCGGTGACACAGGCTAAGGAGTTGGCGGCAGATGACAACAAAGAAGAAGCACTGCAGCAATTTATTGATATTTTCGGTATTGAAGATGATGTGAAAGAAGAGCTACAAAGACAGGCGAAAAAAAATAACCCAGCTATAAACGAAACAGATGACAAGGTATCCTTTCCTGTTACACAAAGCTTATCACAGTAGGGTGAAAGGATTTCCATTATGGAAGAAGCAAAATGGCTTTATGAAATCATACTGATCATTTACGGATTGAGTCTGGTAGGATACTTTATTGAGTTTATACAAAATAACCGGAAGGCGAGCAGGATAGCCTTCTGGTTACTTAGTATGGTTTGGCTTTTGCAAACCGTTTTTTTATTACATCAGGTATTCATTGAGAAAAGTTTTCCGGTTTTAACGTTATATGATGGCCTATCATTTTACGCCTGGGTGCTGATTACCTTTTCACTTATCCTCAGCAAGATTTTACGTGTCCAGTTTATGCTGTTTTTCATTAATTTGCTAGGCTTTTTCATTCTATTATTATCGATTTCATCCACAGCAACGGAACGGATGCAGGTTCGGGGTATTGAACTGGTTCATGAAATGCTGATTGCCCATGTCACACTGGCATTCATATCGTATGGTTTTTTTACCATTTCCTTCATACTTTCGCTTATGTATCTTACCCAATACCGGTTTTTAAAGCGGAAGAAAGGATTTCACTGGGTATGGCGGATTGGTGACTTGGATCAGCTGGACAAGCTTTCATTTAAAGCGGTGACAGTGGGCGTGCCGATCCTGTCGATTGCAATTGTTCTGGGGATTGGATGGGCATATGCTGCAAATGCTGAGTTTTATTGGTTTGATTTGAAAACAGTTGGATCACTCCTTGTACTCGTTGTGTATGTTCTATACCTGATTCTACGATTAGGCAAGGGGTATCAGGGGAGACCAATTTCGGTTTATAACTCGGCTGCATTTCTTATTTTACTGGTTAACTTTTTTCTGTTCAGCAATTTATCCAATTTTCATTTACAATGAGTGTTTAAAAAGTAAGCTAAAAAGGACCGGCAGGCTAAGTTCTCAGGCGTCCTGTGCGGGCGCCTGCACTAGCAAGTCAATCGCGTCAACGTTCATGGCGGCGAAGTTTCGAGCACAAGGAATGCTTCACCGAATCTGCATCGCACGCAGGAAAAGCGGTTTTCTTTTCCAAGGAGCGGGCTTCTCTTGTTTGTGGTGAGTTCTGCGCCCGCCAAAGGACATGGACGGTTTCAGCAGAAGGTCCCTTGTTCGACGTGTCATTTTCACCGGACTTTTTGAACAACCTCTACAATAGATCCTTTAAGGAGGAATCCAAATGCGTCAAATTGTTGTTGGGTCGCGAAAAAGCAACTTGGCATTAACCCAGACAGACTGGGTTATCAACCAGTTAAAACAGGCCGGGATCACCAATCAATTTGAAGTGAAAAAAATTGTGACGAAGGGTGATCAAATCCTTAATGTCACACTTTCAAAGGTTGGTGGGAAAGCCCTTTTCGTTAAAGAGATTGAAAAAGCAATGTATGAAAAAGAAATCGATTTTGCTGTCCACAGCATGAAAGATATGCCTTCTGAAATGCCTGAGGGGCTTGTGATTACATCAATACCGGTCAGGGAAGATCACAGGGATGCCTACATAGCCAAAAATAATATGCCATTAAAGGATTTGCCTGAAGGTGCCATTGTTGGGACAAGCAGTTTAAGACGGAAGGCACAAATCCTCGCAGAACGTCCTGATGTTGAGATAAAATGGATTCGCGGTAATATTGAATCACGTATCCGCAAATTGAACGAAGAAGATTATGATGCGATCATTTTGGCGGTATCCGGGCTGAAGCGTGTTGGATTAAGCGAAGAGCTCATAACCGAATATCTTGAGCCTGATGTATGTGTTCCGTCAGTTGGGCAGGGAGCATTGGCAATTGAGTGCCGTGAGGATGATCATGAACTGCGTGAACTGTTAGCTAAGATAAATGATGACGATACAGCCAAAACGGTGACCGCTGAACGAACCTTTCTAAAATTATTGGATGGCAGCTGTTCCGTACCGATTGGAGGCTATGCTGCTCTGGAGGGGAATGACATTAAGCTGACGGCTTTTGTCGGAACAACTGACGGTAAGACAATGCTGCGAGAAGTGGTGCGCGGAACCGATCCGGAAGCAGTTGGGACAGAAGCAGCGCAAAAATTGATCAGCCGGGGTGCCAAAGATATTGTTGAACAGGTAAAAGAGGAGCTTGACAGTTAATGACTGCACCGCTTGAGGGAAAACGAATCTTAATTACAAGGGAAGAAAAACAGGCAAAAGAATTTGCGCAAAAAATTATGCAGTCCGGTGGTATACCTGTGGAGGTGCCTCTTTTAGAGATATCCTGCAAATGTCATGATGCCTGTCGAAAGCTGAACCAGAACAGGGAGCTATTCAAATGGCTGTTCTTTACGAGTACAAATGGTGTCCATTGTTTTTTCCAGATGCTTGAACAATCTGCTATGGGGAATGCTTTTTTAGCTGAAAGCAAGTTTGCTGCTGTCGGCCGCAAAACGGCAAATGCGCTGAAAAGTTATGGTTATCGGACAGATTTTATCCCGACCGTATACAGTGCAGAAGCCATGACAAAAGAATTTTTTGCTAAGTATTCACAGATTGAGGAGCCGGTCCTATTTATCAGGGGAAATAGATCGCGGGATATTCTGCCGGTTTGGTTCAAAAAGCAAGGCGTCCGCTTTCAGCAGCTTGAAGTTTATGAATCCAGGTATCGCTTTTCGGAGAGAGCTCACTTGAATGAGATGTTGAAACAAAAAAACCTTGATGCCATAACATTTACGAGCCCATCTTCGGTTGATGCATTTATGGAATTTAAGGAACAGGCGCTTAACAGTCTTCCACCGATTGTTTGTATTGGGACGACAACTGAAGAACGTGCGTCTGATTTTGGTTTGACCAATTGCCTTGTTCCGAACGAATTTACCGTTGATGGTATGTTGACATGTATGGAAGAATTTTTCGAACAGAAAGGATAGATTCATATGGTGAACGAATGGGAATTCAAGCGGCATCGCCGTCTGCGCTCTTCAGCTGCAATGCGGTCGCTTGTCCGTGAGAATCACTTGAAAATGGACGATTTCATTTATCCGCTTTTCATTATTGAGGGTGAGAACATCAAAAATGAAGTGCCATCCATGCCGGGTGTTTATCAGATTTCACTTGATCATGTAAAAGCGGAAATGGAAGAATTGCTGTCACTCGGAATAAAGGCGGTGATGTTGTTTGGCGTCCCGAATGAGAAAGATGAGCAAGGGACCGGCGCATTTATCGACACCGGCATTGTTCAGCAGGCAACCCGGCTTATTAAGAAAGAAGCACCCGAAATGCTCGTTGTTGCTGATACATGTCTATGTGAATATACATCACATGGTCATTGCGGGGTCATTCATAATCACGATGTCGATAATGATGAATCATTGAAACTATTAGCTAAAACAGCTGTATCTCAGGCAGAGGCAGGTGCGGATATCATTGCACCTTCCAATATGATGGATGGATTTGTCACGGTCATTCGTCAGACACTGGATGAAGCTGGATACCAAAATGTTCCTATTATGTCATACGCTGTAAAATATGCATCGGCATTTTATGGTCCATTCCGTGATGCGGCAGACAGCTCACCACAGTTTGGTGACCGCAAAACATATCAGATGGATCCGGCAAACCGCCGGGAAGCATTGCGGGAGGCAGACACCGATATCGAAGAAGGTGCAGACTTTCTGATCGTCAAACCAGCTCTATCATTCCTGGATATTGTTCGTGATGTGCGGAATAATTTTAATGCTCCGGTTGTTGCGTATAATGTAAGTGGTGAATATGCCATGGTAAAAGCAGCTGCATTAAACGGCTGGGTTGACGAACGGGAGCTGGTACTTGAAAAACTGACCGCCATGAAACGTGCCGGTGCCGATTTGATTATTTCTTACTTTGCCAAAGATGTGGCAAAATGGCTTCAAGCTTAAGGTTAGACAGAATCGGACCAGTTATCCCCGGTTTTTGCGGGGTAAAAATTTCAAGTTGAGGTGAAGTATGATGCGAAATTTTGAGAAGTCGCAAAATGCGTACAAGAAAGCGGCAGATTTAATGCCTGGTGGTGTGAACTCACCGGTACGGGCGTTTAAATCCGTTGGAATGTCACCGATCTTTATGGACCACGGTAAAGGATCTAAAATAACTGACATTGATGGCAATACCTACATTGATTATGTGTTAAGCTGGGGTCCGCTTATCCTTGGACATGCTGATGACCGCGTTGTTTCCGGACTGAAAGAAGTTACGGAAAAAGGAACTAGCTTCGGTACATCAACTATCCAGGAAAATAAACTCGCTGAGCTCGTGATTGACCGTGTTCCATCAGTTGAAATGCTGCGTATGGTAAATTCCGGAACAGAGGCCACCATGAGTGCACTAAGACTTGCCCGTGGATATACCGGCCGCAGCAAAATCCTGAAATTTGAAGGTAACTATCATGGCCATAGTGATTCGTTACTCATTAAAGCAGGATCTGGTGTTGCAACCCTTGGATTGCCGGACAGCCCGGGTGTTCCTAAATCGATTGCTGAAAATACAATAACCGTTCCATATAACGATGTCGAAAGCGTTCGCTATGTATTTTCTGAATACGGTGATGATATTGCCGCGGTTATTGCAGAACCTGTTTCCGGTAACATGGGTGTTGTGCCGCCGCAGGAAAACTTCTTGCAGGAATTGCGGAAAATAACCGAAGATAATGGATCACTCCTGATATTTGACGAAGTGATGACAGGGTTTCGGGTTGGCTATCATTGTGCACAAGGCTATTTTGGTGTGATACCTGACATAACTTGTCTTGGAAAAGTGATCGGCGGCGGATTGCCTGTTGGCGCGTACGGCGGAAAACGGGAGATTATTGAAAGTGTTGCCCCGACCGGTTCGATTTACCAGGCTGGTACGTTATCTGGCAATCCGCTCGCCATGACGGCCGGGTATGAAACGTTAAAAGCGCTTGACGAATCATCCTATGACGACATTAATCGAAAAGTCGATAAATTGGTTGAGGGGTATAAGCAGGCTTCCATTGATTACGATATACCGCTTCATGTAAACCGTGCCGGATCGATGGTTGGTTTCTTCTTCACGAATGAACCCGTTATTAACTATGAAACAGCCCAGACTGCCAATGTTGATTATTTTGCCCAATATTACCGGGCGATGATCGAAGAAGGTATCTTCCTGCCACCGTCTCAATTTGAAGGTGTATTTTTATCAACTGCCCATACCGATGAGGATATTGATAAAACAATCCAAGCAGTTCGCACAGCATTCTCCAAAATTGAAAAGTAGACATAAAAAGCTATTCCGGATTTTTCGGGATAGCTTTTTATTTTCTCTGCGCGGAAAGCAGGAACGTTTGGCATATCTTTCTTTTTTGTGTCATATAGTTTAACTGAGACGTATAAGTATATGGAATATATGCTGAAGAAGGGAGGAAATCGCTTGGGAAATGAACAGGAAGTATTCCGTTTTGATTTAAATGAATCGCTTTACTTTGAAAAAGGACAGGAAGTTGGTGAAATGACGGGCATTTCACTCGACCCGGAAATTGCCATACAGCCGTTCAATGATTATGTTTCAATCAGAGGTGTTATCGAACTCCGTGGATCTTATCAAAAAGCAGGATTATCGCAGGAAAACGATGGAGATACATTGGGTTTTGATGATTATCATGCAAGACGTTATATTGAAAATATCGTCAACGTTGATGATGATCAGGCAGAGTTTACACACCGTTTTCCTGTAGAAATCTCTGTTCCAGCATATCGTGTAACTGATATGGATGATGTGACAGTCGGTATTGAATCATTTGACTATGAAATACCTGATCAGAACCAGCTAAAGCTAAACTCAACAATTGAAATATATGGAATCAGTGATGAATCGGTAAACACGTTTGATGACGAACATGACAAAGGACCTGCTTTAACCGATAGGGACGATGAAACATTTGCATTTGATATGAAGATGGAAAAAGAAGAGCCGGAAGCAGATGAAGCAATTGGACAGGAAGATGCACCGATTTTGCCTGAAGCAGAGGATCAGCCGACAGAAGAAACAGAAGATGGCTCCTCATCTGCCAAGGCACGCTGGAAAACTAAAAAATCGCAGACACTTGCTGAATTTTTTGCCAAGGATGAAAAAGAAACACCAAAGTATGAAGAATCTAGCGGTGACACAGAAAATATGGAAAGCCCAGGTGAATCCCCGGCATTGGTCGAGTTATCAGATTATCAGGAAGAAAGCTCAGAAGCATCGGCAGAATCGCCGGAAAATGTCCGTTATTTAGCTGATATGTTCAGATATGATGAAGAAGAAACTTATAGCAAAATGCGACTATGTATCGTACAGGATAATGATACAATCGAATCCATTGCAGAGCGGTATGATATATCGGCACTCCAGCTGCTGAAACAAAATCGGTTGGATGAAGAAGGGTTGGAAGAAGGTCAACTATTATATATTCCATATAAGAAAAATCCATAGAAAACATACACCCCTTGCTTGTTTGCGGTAAGGGGTAACTGCTTCATAAAGCGAAACTTCATTCAGCAAGACGTACTATCCTTGCTGAATGTTAGTTGAGCAGAATCGGACATTTATGAACAGTTAGCCGCCGTTTTTTGGCGGTTTACTGTTCGTTACATGCGGGATAAAGCGAAACTTCATTCAGTGGGGTGCTTTTCTCCCACTGAATGTTAGTTGAACCGAATTGGACATTTACGGGCAGTTAACCGCCGTTTTTTGACGGGTTACTAACCGTGATATATAGAAGGTGGTGGATGATAAGTGTGGTACCGATCGAGCGAATAATCGGCGCGTATGGGATTTACCCATATCATATTGAACAACAATCAGATTGTCTATATAAGGTGAGTGATGGACGGCATGCATATGCACTGAAACGAAGTAAATTAACGGAAGATGCCGTTTTGAGATGGGAACAGGTTTACCATCAGGCATATGCATCACATTTAGTCAACGTGTTACCGGTATATTTGACTGAGACAGGCGAATTATACGTCAGAATGGATGATTCGTATTATTACTTAACACCTTGGATAACAGACAGGAATCCCGGTCATGAGCGGTGTATCTCAGATGCATATGAAGCTATCGGGAGGGTTCATGCTAAAACAAAACAATCAATCTCGATGGATACTGCTGCGGTTATGCAAAAATTCAATGATTATCAGCAGCATTGTGTTGAACGTCACGAAGCATTATTGACTTATGTGGAGTTATTTGAACGGAATCGGTTTATGTCACCATTTGAACTGCAGGTTTGTACACATTATCATGTTCTGGTGAATGTTTTGGCTGAACTGGATGATCATGTTGAGCAGCTGAAAGTGATGCTGGAACATGAGCGAAAATGGCATTACAGTCTTTTGCACGGCAATTTGAATTTATCCCACTTTCTCCATCAAAACAACACGTATATCATTAATTGGGAAAGAGCAGCATATGACAATGCTGTTGTCGATCTGTCAATTTTTCTTAAAAGACAAGTACAATACCATGACCAGCAGACCTCACAATTGGCTGAATTGTTTCCGGCATATCAGGAACAAAACCCATTGACTGAAATGGAACAGCATTTGCTCACAGTTTATTTATTGGATCCTTCCGATTATATAACGCTCATTGATGATTACATGGCAAATACTGGGCAGACGCTGGTCAAACAAGTCCAACTGCTGCAGCGTGCTTTTCGCCGATTGGAGTTTGGACGCCGCTGGTCTCAACTTAATGAATATGATGACAGCACTGTCAGTCCTGAAAATGAATCTGGAGATTAAACCCATTCCAAATAAAACGCGATAAATAACCCCACTAATGCGCCAAGTAAAAAGACATCCAGCGAAGTCGGGAAAAGAAGTGTCCGGATCAGCTGAAAAATCAATATCGGCAATGTCACTTTTTCAATGACAATGATGCATTTTCGTGCCCATGGCGGCAGGCGGTAGCGATAATAACGTGCCATATTTTATTCACCCCTCCCTTATTACTATCATATCTTATGTATATGACAGGCTGTTTTGTGCCATCCTTAAGCCAATAGTTGATTTTGTTATCAAAAAACGGTAAAATAAAATCAATATTTATAAGTGCATGTTCAAAAAGTGGGATAAAAAGACCGAGACATTTAACGCGCCATTTTTACCGGACTTTTTGAACAACCTCTATAAGCGATGATTGGGAAGAGTACGGAATCGTTACCCATAAAGAGAGGGAATGTCTGGTGGGAATTTCCCGGGAACCATGATTCTGGAAGGTCGCCCATGAAGCTGCTTCTTTGAATTCAGTAGAAGAATGCCGGTTGCTGACCGTTATCAGACGTGAGTGCATAGGCTTTAACTGTCTATGAACAAAGGTGGTACCACGGAATTAGATCCTTTTCGTCCTTTTTTGGATGAAAAGGATTTTTGTTTTTACAAATATTCATATTGAGGGAGGAATCCATGGTGAGTGAAGACAACAAAACATTCATGTCATCAAAGTACAATCCAAATGAAATTGAAAAAGACAGATACCGGTATTGGGTAGATGGTAAATTTTTTGAAGCAACAGGGGACAAGGAAAAGGAACCATTTACCATTGTTATTCCACCGCCGAATGTTACCGGGCGACTGCATTTGGGCCATGCATGGGATACGACCATGCAGGATACGATTTCACGGATGAAACGAATGCAGGGTTATGATGTGTTATGGCTGCCGGGTATGGACCATGCGGGAATCGCAACACAGGCAAAAGTGGAAGCCAAGCTGAAAGAACAAGGTAAAAATCGGCATGACCTGGGCCGGGAAAAGTTTTTGGACGTGGCCTGGGACTGGAAAGAGGAATATGCTGATTTCATTCGCTCACAGTGGGAAAAATTGGGCCTTGGCCTGGATTATTCACGGGAACGATTCACGCTTGATGACGGATTGTCAAAAGCTGTGCGGGAAGTCTTCGTTAAACTCTATGAAAAAGGATTGATCTACCGTGGTGAATACATTATCAATTGGGACCCGGATACGAAAACAGCTCTTTCCGATATAGAAGTTGAGTATGCGGAAGTGCAGGGTAAATTTTATCATATGCGCTATCCAATCAAAGACAGTGATGAAACAATTGAAATTGCCACAACTCGTCCGGAAACGATGCTTGGTGATACAGCAGTCGCTGTCCATCCGGATGATGAACGTTACCAGCATCTGATTGGCAAAACGGTTATTCTGCCGATTGTCGGCCGGGAAATTGAAATTGTGGCTGATTCATATGTCGATATGGAAATGGGCTCCGGTGCCGTGAAGATCACGCCCGCTCATGATCCAAATGATTTTGAAATCGGCAACCGTCATGATCTTGAACGTGTGCTGGTCATGAACGGAGATGGATCAATGAATGAAAATGCCGGCCGGTACCAAGGGATGGACCGATTTGAATGCCGTGAACAAATCGTGAAAGATCTGCAGGAGCAGGGTGTTCTGTTCGAAATTGAAGACCATGTTCATCAGGTTGGTCATTCAGAGCGAAGTGGAGCAGTTGTGGAGCCATATTTGTCAACACAATGGTTTGTCAACATGCAGCCATTGGCAGACGCCGCAATTGAACTGCAGAATGGTGATGGAAAAGTTAATTTCTTCCCGGACCGGTTTGAACGAACGTATCTTCATTGGATGGAAAATATCCGTGACTGGTGTATTTCACGTCAGCTATGGTGGGGCCATCGAATACCGGCCTGGTATCATAAGGAAACAGGGGAAATGTATGTCGGCAAGGAGGCACCTGCAGATATTGAAAATTGGGAGCAGGATGAGGATGTGCTTGATACGTGGTTTTCTTCTGCATTATGGCCATTTTCGACAATGGGCTGGCCAGATGAAAATGCCGAAGATTTCAAGCGTTATTTTCCGACAGATGTTCTAGTGACCGGTTATGATATCATCTTTTTCTGGGTAGCCCGGATGATTTTTCAATCAAAACAGTTCACCGGCAAACGCCCGTTCAAGGATGTACTGATTCATGGTCTGATTCGTGATGCGGAAGGAAGGAAAATGAGTAAGTCGCTCGGCAATGGTGTTGACCCAATGGATGTGATTGACAAATACGGTGCCGATTCACTCAGATACTTCCTTTTGACCGGTTCGACACCGGGTCAGGATTTGCGTTTCCATTGGGAAAAAGTTGAAGCAACATGGAATTTTGCCAACAAAGTGTGGAATGCTTCGCGTTTTTCTTTGATGAATATGGAAAACATCACATATGATGATATTGATCTGACAAGAGAAAAGTCGCTTGCGGATAAATGGATTTTGACAAGACTAAATGAGACCATTGAACAGGTAACTAAAAATACGAACAAATATGAATTTGGAGAAGCAGGCCGTCATCTGTATAATTTCATCTGGGATGAACTGTGTGACTGGTATATTGAAATGGCCAAACTGCCACTTTATGGTGATGACGAAGAACAGAAAAAGACAACACGATCGGTGCTCGCCTATGTCCTTGATCAGACAATGCGGATGCTTCATCCATATATGCCGTTCATTACCGAAGAAATCTGGCAGCAGCTTCCTCATGAGGGTGAATCCATAACGATTGCCAAATGGCCGGAAGTAAGACCTGAATTTCAGGATGATGAAGCGGCGAATGTCATGCAGCGGCTCATTTCCATCATCAAGTCAGTACGTAATATCCGTTCTGAAGTTGACACACCATTGTCTAAGCCAATCAAACTGTTTATTAAAACAGAAGATGAAGCGATTGCCGCCGAACTTGAAAACAATCGCAGTTATTTGGAGCGGTTCTGCAATCCAAGTGAATTAATCATTGCTACGGATGTTGAAGCACCGTCCAAGGCAATGTCAGCGGTTGTCACCGGAGCGGAATTATTCCTGCCGCTAGAAGGGCTGATTGATTTTGACAAAGAAATCGAACGGCTGGAAAAAGAACTGAAGAAATGGAATAGCGAGGTGGAACGTGTCCAGAAAAAACTCGCAAATGACGGTTTTGTCAATAAAGCACCGCAACGGGTGGTTGATGAGGAAAGACAGAAGGAAAAAGATTATCTGGAAAAACAGGCTAAAGTGAAAGCACGTCTCGACGAATTAAAAGCATAGGAAAAGTAACGCGGAAATTCATGATGACGATGAATTTCCGCTTTTAATATACCGGATATACTGTTTTAAAATATTAATGTCACTGACGGCACTCAATGCGCGGGAACCGACAACATCTTCTATTTCATTAAAGATAAAATGACCATCTAGATCGATCAGAAAATCAATGCCAACCATTCCAAACCGAAAATAATCACTGATTTGTCTGACAAGGGATATTTCATGTGCGTCAAGTTCATACAAAGAAGCAGAACCGCCAAGCTTGTAATTGGCGCGAAAATCATGGTTATTTTCCCTCAGCACGGCTCCGATCACGTTTGTGCCGATCACAAATACACGCACATCTTTCCCCGGTTGAATAGCTGCCGCTGATTGGATAATCAGATCTTCCCGTGGCAGGTCATGCTTTATATGCTGCCATTCCCGGACATTCGTCACCATAACTACCTGTTTGCCGCCCCTGCCATGTGTTGCTTTAACAACAAATGGAAAGGGGAGAGGAGGTGACTCGGGCAGTCCGGTTTTGTCTGAAATAAACACTGTATCAGCCTGAGGGATGGCTAATTTGCTCACATGAAAATGTGTCAGTGCTTTGTCATTGCAGATAATGGCCGTTCCGGATGGATTATATACCGCTATCCCCAGTGATTCGAGCTGGCGGTTCAAAAGCGGTTCGATTGTCCGGATAACCGCAAAATCAGGCAACGCCACCGGTTTTCCATTAAGTAAAACGGTCAGCTGATCATCGATAACCCCAACCGTTAAATTTTCCCTCAGAATTAACTGCAGTGAAATGTTTTGCACGTGTGCTTCTTTCACGAACCAGTTAATATAGGACGTGTTTTGTCCGGCGTCTGTTTTGTTATAGATTAACCAGCCTTCCATAGCGTATCCCTCACTTTAAACTGTCCCTTATATAATCCATTATAAAATCGGCAACGTTGATACCGGTACAGTCGAACATATTACGGATATGTGCGTTTGAATTGATTTCACAGATGATTGGTGAACCGTCAGCACCGAACAATAAATCCACCCCGGCAAAATCAGCACCAATGGCTTTGACTGCTGCAACAGCAATATTTTTTTCTTCGGCACTTGGGGTATGTGCCCGCATTGTTCCACCGGCTGTTACATTTGCCCGAAAATCATTTGATGCATGACGGGTCATAGCAGCAACAACGTCATCACCAACAACATGCAGACGCATGTCACGCCCAAAACTTGCGGCAATGAATTCCTGAAGCATAAATGGCCTGCCCTGAAGCTGGCAAATTTTTTTAGCCAGTTCTTCCTTTGAGTGAACAAGATAAACTTGATCGCCAAAGGAACCGAATGCTTCTTTGACAATCATGGGAAAATCCAGAACCTTCATCGCTTCATGATAGTCGTCAATACGATTATCCCCCGAATTGTGAAAGGCTTTCGGTGCAATGACCGTTTTGGGGACGGGCAAGCGTTTGGATGCCAACAACTGATATGACGCAATTTTGTCATCACTTACAGCTATTGTCTCTGAACTGTTGAACACACGGATACCGAGTAATTCGAGCTGTTTTGCCAGGTAAATATCTTTGTCGGCAAAGACGGCAAAATCAGGCCATCCACTTTTTACCGTACCGAGCAGTTTCATTGATTTTGAACTGAGCATCCCCAGCAGTTCGTTATTTTTATAAATGGATGTTTCAATATGCTGCTTGGCTGCGGCCTGCTGAATCCATTCTGCAAAATCAAGAAATTTATTTCCCGGCAAATAGCCGTTATAAATAATCCAACCGTTCAAACTCAAATCATGTCTTCCTTTCTGATGCAAATCGCAGTAGTTTATTGCTATAATGATGCTGTTTAGATTAAAGCTATAAAGTAGTCTCTGCTTCATTCTAAAGCAACCATATTTTAGGGCATCCTTTAAATCAAATGAAAAGCGGTGTGTACAATGTTCGAAGATTTCTTCCAAGTCGAAACTTTTTTCCAGGACCGGAAACAATATGGCGTAAAACCGGGTCTTGCTCGTATTCATAAACTATTATCCCTGCTTGATAATCCGCAGGAAAAATTGGATGCCATTCATGTGGCAGGCACCAATGGCAAAGGCTCAACCATTCATTATCTGAAACATGCACTGGTGACAAACGGTTACCGGACCGGTGTATTCAATTCTCCGAGCCTTGAAGGCTTGACGGGTCATATTTCTATCAATGATTCCGTCATTCCCAAAAAAACATTTCTAACATATATCAATAAAATCTATCCGTTTATTTTGCAACTTGATAACGAGCGTAACCATCCGACTGAATTTGAAATCATAACGGCTATTGCTTTTTTATATTTTACCGATAATGTGGATATTGCGCTCATTGAAACCGGTATGGGCGGCAGGGAAGATACAACAAATTGTTTTGTCCCTATTTTATCCATTATAACAAATGTGGCATTTGACCATACGGGTTTTCTCGGGGACAATATAAAATCCATTGCCTATCATAAAGCTGGCATCATAAAAGAAAATCGTCCTGTCATTGCTGGGGAGATGTGTGATGAATCACTATCGGTCATAGCTGATGAGGCTGCGAAAAAAAACGCGCCTCTCTATTTGATGGGTAACGATTTTCAGTATAAAGTCATTGATTCAACGACGACGTACGAGCGATTTCGCTGGACCTTCACTGCTGGTACGAGCATGGAAACCGAATTACAGACAGCAGGTACCCATCAAATAAGAAATGCCTCGCTTGCTATTATGGCTCTTGTCATTCTTGATGGAAAAGGCTTTGAACTCAACCGGGAAAATACAATGAATGGTCTGGCTGCCGCCCGAATATCCGGCCGATTTGAGCGGATCCATACAAAACCGGCCATTTTTCTGGATGGTGCGCATAACCCGGCAGGCATCCAGGCCTTTGTCGATACAGTGTCCACCTATTTTGCCGATAAGGAAAAACACCTTATTTTCGCTGCATTTAAAGACAAAGATTTAAATAGAATGCTGAACGATTTGGAACCTCACTTTTCTTCTGTCACATTAACGACATTTGATCACCCAAGGGCTGCAGGAGTTGAACAGCTTCAGGATTTCAGCCGCTTGCGGTATACCCGTTATCAGCGTGACTGGCGGCAGGCGATTGAACAAATCAGCTTTCAAAGAGAAAATGTCTGCTATTTTATAACCGGATCGCTGCATTTTATTGCGATTGTCAGGAAATATTTTGAAGAAATGTCTCATTTGTAGTAAACTGTAATTATCCGAATTTTTTTAAACTATGAGTCTAAAGTCACAGTTAGTCAAGACACACGGTATTATATTGGGCGGGGAGATGTCGCACTAAATGGTAACGACAAGAAAGACTATCATTATATGGGTGTTATGGGTCATTGTCTGGCCGACTATATTATGGATTTCTTATCGCCATTATTATTTGAATATCGACAATCAAATCGTTGACATACTCCTGTTTGCTTTGTTTATCGGGATTGTCGCCTGGTTCCCGGTCATCATCCGGAATAACCCGATTTTTTTTGTCAACGGAATAAGTTTGGCGGTATTTCTTATTTTCGGTCTTTTTGCCGAGATAATATTAACACAAATTGCCATTATTGTAGTGCTGCTCAAAACGGGCGTTGGAAAGAAGGATTCATACCGGTACCCATTGAATATGTTAATGTTTTCCATTGTCTCAATCATCGCTGCCATCATATTTAATTTGCTTGGAGGTAGTCATGAAACAATTTCAGCGCAAAGCCAGGAGCAAGTCTTTGCTATTTTTGGGTATGCTGCCGCCATATTTCTCGTTAATACACTTTTTAATGTCGTCCTCGATAAAATACTTTACAGGCGTAACACAAGGTTAATTGATGAAGGCATAAGATGGGAGTTTTTCACGACATTGCTCACGATACCGGTCGGATTTGTATTATTTGCTTTGTATACAGAAATTGGCAGAAGCGGCATTTTTTATGTGGGGATTCCATTTGTTTTTATATCAATCATATTGAGACTGCTTTACTCTTACCAGAAAATTAACCGGTTTCTTGAAAAGACGGGTGAAATTGGGCATCGGCTTACAAACCGACTGGATCTTGCCGACGTTTATGATGTATTTATCCAGGAAGTCAGTCATTTACTGCCGGTTGATTACGCTTATATTTTTATGGCAGACAAAGAAAGACTTGTTTTGGAGCGGTTTGAGGATGTTGCGCACCAAACAGATCCCTCTTTCATCTCTATTGAGCGGAATGAAGCATTCAGTGGTACCGTATGGTCGACTGGGAAGCCTGTCTGGTATAACAATATGTCCGAATGGTCGAATGTCAAAAGTGATAAAATACCGTCAAATACAGAAAGCGTCCTGTCACTCCCAATTGAATACGGTGATACTGTGATTGGTGTCGTGACACTTGAATCAAAAGAGCGAAATGCTTTCGGTAAGGCGCACTATCGGGTCATGACGATTTTAAACAGTTATTTGGGCGTAGCAGCTGAAAATGCCAAAAACTATGAGGCTACTAAACTGAAAAGTGAAAGAGACGGATTGACGAATTTATACAATTTTAGTTATATGGAAAATTTACTGGATCATCATTTTGCGGTAATGGAACCTGGCGGCATGCCAAAAACCGCGTCTCTGCTTATACTGGACCTGGATCATTTCAAGCGTGTCAATGATACATATGGTCATGAAGCCGGTAATGAAATATTATGCATGGTGGCAGACAGACTTGTCGGATTTATTGGTGAGAGAGGAATAACCGCGAGATATGGCGGGGAAGAATTTGTCATTTTTCTGCCGGGAATCGGATTATCTGAATCAGTTCAGCTGGCTGAATCACTGCGCGCGTCCTTGTTCGAACAGCCATTCAGAATCAAAAACCATATACTCGATGACAAGTGGGAG
>NZ_DATGTI010000171.1:0-4912 GCF_035301925.1 Lentibacillus sp.
GGTCATTTTATACATGTTTAACTGCCTCCAGGTGCAAGGGTTTTGAACGAATTCTTATAAAAGGCCTTGCACCTATATTCGACATAATACGATCAAATTCCTTGTCAGTATTGGATTTTTTGTTTGTTCAGCAGTCCCTACGTATGCAACGTTATCAGGCTGTGGCCGGAAGCCGCTGACTGATGAAATATTAATGATTGATCCGCCTTCACCCTGCTTAATCAATTGCTGCAATTCATATTTCAGGCAAAGTGCTGTACCCTTAAGATCGATCGACATGAGCTTGTCCCAATAATCCTCATCAAATTCCGCGACAGGTTTATCATCGGGGGTCAGTGCTGCATTATTGACTGCGACGTCCAAACGGCCGTATGTGTCAACCGCAGCCTTAACCATATTCTGTACCTGTTCTGAATCCGAAATATCCGCTTTAACAAAATGCGAACGGGACGCAGGGTCTGACCCAATGTCCCAACCCAATGTCCCACCAAAAAAAAGGCAGAGCCACAATTTCTCTGACTCTGTCCTGCGTTTGAGAAAATCTAAATTAAATAGTTCATCCATTCAGCCCTCTTTGAACTATTAAATCAATAGGGTTATCGTGATTGGTAATTATATCTACATCCGTCATATCATCTTTAACTTTATAAATTAATTCCCTTTTAACATATTCACTATTTTGCAAAACACCGCCTAGAAATAACAGTTTAAATGGTTCGTCTGAGATATTAGCTCGTTTTACGACCGCAGATACTAGGCAATAAAGCTCTGAAACGGCACGATCTAAAATACTTTTACTGACTGGATCACCCAGTTGGTTCGCCTCTTCAACAATGGTTGATAATTTACCAACATCGTGAATGGTATAATTGGGGCCATATACCCAGTTATAAAGTTGTTCATATTTTTCGAATTGAAAGTGATTTAACACCAAATTGGATAAAACTGTCTCAGGGCCCCTGCCATCAAGCATTTTCAAGATGGCACGTATAGCCTCCTTTCCAATCCAGTAGCCTCCACCTTCATCACCAAGTCTATGCCCCCATCCTCCGGCACGAGCATAATGACCCATTCCATCATGTGCAAAAGCAATCGAACCCGTTCCGGAAATGAGTATGACACCCGGTGAATGATTAGTCTCTCCAAGCAACACGGATAATGCGTCATTCTCTACTATTACTCTATTGATTTGGACGCCGCTTTCCTCAATAACCTGTTTTACAATTTCCTGCACATTTGCTTCATCTTTTTGCGTATCTATCCCCGCTAAAGCAAACACACCGACATTAAAATTGATTTCTGTATCATGATGAAAAATAGTTTCATTTAGTTGACCGATTGCTTTTTTTATCACGTGTTTCAGAGTTTTAATGGTAGCCTTAAACCCAGCAACCTGATAGTTTGAAGTGCCGGATTTTCCGGAACTTAATACATTCCCATCTGCATCCGTAATGACAGCAATCGTCTTTGTTCCACCGCCATCAATAGCCAGGAGCGGGAAGTTCGTGCGACCCACCCCCTGTATCGTTGAATGAAGTGTTTTTTCCTTCTGGTTGTGTAATAGGCCATTTGTTGTAGATTTTTCAGATACAGATTCAATCTCACTGCTGCCAAAACCTTCTCTCAAAAAATCGTTATTATTCATTTCTGCCGCTGAACGAAAAAAACTTTCCTTATTTATCATGGCTCATCATTCTTTTAAGTCTCTCATCAATCATTCCATTAGCAGACTCTAATACATTTCTCTTTTCCTTCAACCAGTTGTCTAAATCACTTTGTTGCTGAACACGCTCTTCAATTACCTTTTTCATTCTTTCCGAGCTTGGCCCACCTTCAAGTGAACGGATTTTGATAAAATGCTCCGGATCCAGTGCATTTTTCAATTCTTCTTCCGTTAAATTCAATTTATTACCTGTTATTTTTTCAGCATGAGCATTTAAATGGTCTAAGTGGAACTCTTCTAAAGACTCTTTTCTTTTAGCCACCAAATCCTTCACAGCAGAGCTAACGATTTCATGTGCTTTTCGGAAGGAAAGATCATTTGTCCGTACTAGTGTATCGGCAAGTTCCGTGACATTAGCGAAACTTTCCTGTGCACGTTTGAGCAATTTTTCCTTATTGACTTCCATAGTCATTAGCACGCTCGAAAACAAATAATAGATACTTCCAAGCTTCTCCATTGCATGCCACATATATGGCTGCATGTCATCTTCTGTATCGACAATATCGCCAAACGGCGTATTATGCATCATTGTCAAAACTGTTTGTGCATCACCCAAAACGCTTGATAACAAGCCACGCATATGTTCAATCGAAACTGGATTTTGCTTTTGTGGCATGATGGAACTGATTTGAACGTATGGCTCAAACAGCTTGAAGGCACCGTATTCCTGAGTTCCCCACAAAAGGAAATCTTGCATTGATCGGCCCAAGTCAATTGCAGCTAATTGAACGGATGTAGCGGTCTCGCCAATATAATCTGCTCCAGCAACAGCGTCCCAAGCGTTGTCAATCCTCTCCTCAAATCCCAATAACTTTTGAACTGTCTTTCGGTTGATTGAAAACCCTGAAGTTGTCAATGCTGCCGCACCCATACTGCTCCGGTTTACCGTATTATAAGCTGACATCAGACGGTTTATGTCCCTTGTAAGTAAATCTGTCATGGCATTCAGATAATGGCCAAGTGTGGTCGGCTGTGCCTGTTGTGTATGCGTATATCCGATCATGATTGTATCGATATGTTCTTCAGTCAATTCAATCAGGCTTTTACGCAAGTGAAGTGTCGCCTCAACCAGATTAAGTAATCTATCCCGCAGATTCATTCTGTAAATGGCAATCCCCATATCATTACGACTGCGGGCGATATGGAGATTTCCTGCAATGTCACCTGCTTCTCCAATTAAAAAATGCTCAATTTCAAAGAACAAATCTTCATAGGAAGAATCATAATTTCTATTTTCAACCTCTTCTACATCAATCTTTTTAATCGCATTGACAATTTTGATTGCTTCGTCTTTGTCCACAATCCCTTCTTCAACAAGCATGATTAAATGCGCATAGTGAATTTGAAGCATCGGACGAATGGAGTTCACTTTTGCCTGGTTGTACGCAGGTTCCAAAACAAGTTCCTTATAGGTTTTTGACGGGAAATCCATACCTTCCGTATCCAAGATTTTTTGTCGATGTAATGAGCTCATCTTGATCACTCCTTAGTATTTTCTATATGACTTGCATCATATCATGCCTAAAAGGTTGCAGCAGTACCATTATTACCTTTAATTTTTTCATTGACTAATAGCACAATAACAATCAAGATTGTTTGAAGTACCCCATAAGCACATGCTGTTCCAAATTCAAATGAGTACATTTTATTCCAAATACCCACAGACAATGGCATTGTGGAAGGTGTATAAATCAGTATTGAAGCTACAAATTCGGTCAGACCTTGAACGAAAGCCAATAATGTGCCGGCTAAGATTCCCGGCATAATAATCGGAAAAACAACTCTCCTGAACGAATGCCACCAAGTTGCACCCAGACTTTGTGCCGCTTCTTCAACTGACTGATCCATTTGTATTAAACTTGCTTGCGAATTCCGGAAGACGAGTGGCAGCTGTCTGACAAAGTAAGCTAAAGGTAAAATCCAGAAGGTACCAACCAATACTTGATTAAAGGAGAAAACATTCGGCTCACTGAAAGCTGAAATCATGTTAACCGCTACGACAGTACCTGGAAGGGCCCAAGGTACCATAATCAATATATCCATGAAGGCTTTCCCTTTAAAGTTAAAACGAACCATTGCATACGCAGCTGCAACACCAAAGATAATGTTTCCGATTACGGCAACTGTGCTCATCTGGATACTATTCCAAATTGGTCCCCATGTATCCGCATCTGTAAACAAATCAACATAGTGTTGAAGTGTATAGGCTGCCGGTATGATTTGTGTTGTCCAAGCCCCATCAACGGCGAACGAAATCAGCACGATGACCATGATCGGCAACATTAAAATAATAACGCCAATAATGGACAGAATCACTGCCAAATACCTGACGATTGGCGAGCGAACCTCCGACCGGTGAACACCGGTGCCTTTACTCTGATTCTGATAATTTCTCCGGTTTTGATACCATGTCATCAGTATTAGAAAGGCGATTGACACAATTGAAAGAACAGTCGATTGCGTTGCTGACATATCTAAATTGCCATTAGTCCTGGAAAGTACTATCTGCATTGTCATAGTTCTTTCTACACCAAACATTAACGGTGCCGTATAAGAAGCCATTGAAATCATAAACACTAGTAACGAAGATGCTACCATTGCAGGTGTCAGCATAGGTAAAATAATTTTCAGCCAAATAATAAAACGCCCTGCACCTAAACTTGTAGCAGCTTCCTCCAATGATAAATCCAAGCCTTCAATCGCTGCAGACGCACTCAGATAAAAATAGGTATACATCGTAAAAGTATGAACCACTATAATACCCCAAATCCCTTCCAAGGAAAATGGGACTTCCTCCAAGTTAAATATCTGCTGAAAAAATCGAGGGAATATACCCGTCTCACCATATAAAAAATAGAAAGAAATAGCGCCAATTAAAGGCGGTAATGCCATTGGAACCAATACAAGTACAGATAAAACTTTCCTCCCCGGAAATTCATATCGGTTTAAAAGAAAAGCCATCGTTACACCGACAATAGCGCATGTAATGACACTAACAACCGATATAAACACACTATTTGTTAACGACTCTAAATTGGCTTCAGACGAAAAAAAATTAAGATAATTGGAAAAAGATAAAGCACCTTCCTGATACAGTACACTTTGTGTAAACGTTTTGTACATCGGATAAATCACATAAGCCAATAAAACAAAAACCAGAGGCGAAATTAAAATATAAACAAAGTACTT
>NZ_DATGTI010000172.1:0-4262 GCF_035301925.1 Lentibacillus sp.
ACATAAAACTGCCAGCCGATGATAAATTGGACAGGTGTTGCCAAAGCAAACTGGAACCACGGATTCATGAATATAGCCGGAATCGACATATTCAATAAATGGACCAGCATCGTTACCAATAGCGGAGCAGCTAAAACGGCCGAAATGATTAATTTCGTCTTCTGATGTTTCAGTTCTTTTTCTTTATGCGTTTGCTTTTCTTCTGCTTCCGCCTTAGGTTGTGCGTCATAGCCCACATTTTTGATTTTATCAATGATTGTTTTCGTATCTACAAGTCCTGGATTATATTCTACAGATGCTGTTTCTGTTGTTAAGTTAACACTGGCAGATTTAACCCCATCCTGTTTATTCAATACCTTTTCAATCCGGTTCGAACACGCAGCACAGGTCATGCCCATAACATCCAGTTCTGTTTTATCCATTAAAACACCGTAGCCGACTTTTTCAATTTTATTTGAAATATCCTCGATGGACGTTTTTTCCGAATCATAGTCTACCGTTGCCTTTTCCGTCGTTAAATTAACTTGTGCTTCCACACCATCCATTTTATTTAAAACTTTTTCAACGCGATTGGAACAAGCAGCACAGGTCATGCCTGTTACACCAAGTGTTGCATGATTTGTTTCGCTCATATGGGTCTCCTCCTTTTACTTGGAAAACTGCTTCAATACACTCATTAATTCCTCAATCGTTTCCTGGCCTTCCCCTTGTTTAATGGCATCACTGACACAATGGTTGATATGCCGCTCTGTGACAGCAAAGCCTACATTTTTCAACGCAGATTGAATGGCGCTGATCTGCACTAAAATATCGACACAATAGCGATCTTCTTCCACCATTTTCTGTATCCCGCGAACCTGACCTTCTATACGTTTTAAACGGTTAATCGTTTTTTCCTTTTCAGCTTCTGTTCTTGGTGTCGTCGGGTGATCACGTAAGAATTTTTCTTCCTTCATATGAATCACTTCCTTTTTCTTTTATACTTATACTATACCCCCATAAGGTATATTTGTCAATAAAAAACAAGGAAAAGATTAAACCTCACCTTATTCATCATTACAAACCCTCTCAAATAACAGGCTATATGATGCTATCTACCCTACATTTAACAGTCTTTTTATTTCGTCCTTATTTCTCTCAAAACCTATCATGCTTTTTGGTTTTCTCACTAACCTCAAAAGCGATCGGTCAGAAAAAACAAGGGCTGGTACGATTCTGCTTCCCGTTATCTTTTTAAGATCTTCTTCTTTATCTGGTTGTTTTGCCAAATCATATTGCTTGTGCGGAATATGATGACTTTCCAGGAACTTTTTTAAATCCTGGCAATCCGAACAGGTAGGTCTCGTGTAGATTTCCAACTGATATTTACCCATTTCTCTAACCCCCTATTGCTTATTCTTTTACTTCTATAATAA
This sequence comes from Lentibacillus sp., assembly GCF_035301925.1. Classification (GTDB taxonomy): domain Bacteria; phylum Bacillota; class Bacilli; order Bacillales; family Amphibacillaceae; genus Lentibacillus. Next base: position 1,416 of record NZ_DATGTI010000172.1, read on the forward strand.
AAGGATAGACGTGTTCGTTATCATCAAACTTAAATTCGGCCCAGATTTTGTACATCCCAGGCTTAGAAAAATGCGCATTAAAAGTTGTTGTATCTTCTGAACCTGGATGGACATGAATATACTGTTCGACATCCTCATCAACAATAACCACATGACCTAAAGCCCCAAGATGTTGATCTGGTTTTTCTCCACGCATATCAAAGACCAACGGGACTTCTTGCCCAACAGTTGCATCCACGGCATCTAATGTGACTGTTTTCCCATCACGCTCTTTCGTCCAAGTATCCTTTCCTACAAGGTTCACTTTACTTGTTTCTCTTGTTCCAACCTGTAAAGTATTTGGCGTAACTTGGTACACCTTATTTTCCGGTGCAATATCAACGAACGCTTGATAGGTACCATCATTTAGTTTTTGGTTTACTGCATAGGATCCTTGTTGTTCCTTCTCAGGATGCAAATGATAGTACTCGTCTAAATCATTAGAGACAATGATGAAATGCATCTCTTTTTCATGCTGTACAGTAAGATCAGAGGGGTTCCCGTTATCATCTTCCAATTCAATGAAAACTATTCCGCTGTTGTATCTCACATTTGTTTTAACCTCTGATTCAACACTATGGTCGTGATGATGATTATATTTACTATGATCCATTATTTCTTCCTCCTCGTATAATTAAATAGAGATTCTACTCCATGTCTTCTTCGGAAAGATCTAGCGTGAGTTTAATACAATAACCTCACGCTAGAGATTTACTTTAAATAGACGTTTGATGACATTGCTTAAGCTTTTAATAACTTTGCATTTATCGCAACAATAATGGTACTCAAACTCATCAATACTGCCCCTACTGCTGGGCTTAATACAATGCCAATCGGAGCCAGGACACCTGCTGCCAGTGGTATGGCAAAAATATTATAACCTGTCGCCCACCATAGATTCTGTACCATTTTCCGATAGGTTTTTTTCGATAAATCCATTAATGCCACAACATCATTCGGGTTGCTTTTCACAAGAACAACATCAGCTGTTTCCATTGCTACATCGGTACCTGCACCGATGGCAATTCCCAAATCAGCTGTCGCAAGTGCCGGTGCATCATTCACCCCATCACCCGTCATAGCAACCTTCCAGCCTTTTGCTTGTATTTGTTTCACCTGATTCGCTTTGTCATCAGGTAAAACTTCTGCATAGACTTCATCGATACCCAGTTGTTTTGCCACCCAGTTTGCTACTTTCTTATTGTCGCCTGTCAGCATAATCGAATGTATGCCCTCTTCTTTTAATGATGCGATTGCTTCTTTTGCCGTCTCACGAACCATATCGGCAAGTGCAATCATACCAGCTAATTCATCCTCGACCAGTACAAATACAACGGTTTTCCCCTCATCTGACATTTCATTAAATAGTGCTTCATCGTAGTTTAAATGATTGTTGTTTACATAGCCCGGGCTGACAACATTTACTTTTTGGCCATCCACTTTTCCCTGAATACCTTTCCCTGTTATGGACTCAAAATCAGTTAGTTTTCCTGATTGAACTTCTCTTTCCTTTGCTGCTTGGACAATACCAGCTGCGATTGGATGTTCCGAATTTTGTTCCACGCTCGCTGCAAATTTCAGAATATCTCTTTCCTCATACCCCTCACTTGGCACAATGTCTGTGACACCAAACTCGCCTTTTGTCAGTGTACCCGTTTTATCAAAAACAACTGCATTCAAGTTGCGTGCCCCTTCAAAATTGGCACGGTTCCGGATCAGCAACCCTTTTTTAGCAGAAATGGATGTAGAAACTGCTACAACAAGTGGTGCCGCTAACCCCAGCGCATGCGGACAAGTAATAACCATAACGGTAACCATCCGTTCAATGGCAACATCAAAAGCGTACCCTAAAAGCAGCCAAATGAATAAGGTTGCAAGACCGGCAGTCAGAGCAAGGTAAAATAACCATTTAGCCGCTCGGTTTGTTAAATCCTGGGTTCTGGATTTTGATTCCTGTGCTTCTTTAACCATTGTAATAACCTGTGATAAATAAGAGTCTTCCCCGGTTTTTTCCACTTGAATGGTGAGGGATCCTTCTTTATTGATTGATCCGCCGATGACCTCATCACCTTTGCTTTTTTCAACCGGAACAGACTCCCCTGTAAGCATAGACTCATCGATAGCCGAATTCCCATCAGCAATTGTCCCGTCTACAGGTATCTTTTCGCCCGGTTTTACAAGTACCCGGTCGTTATGTTGCAACGCGGATAAAGGCACATCATCTATTTGATCATTATCATCTAATCGATGTGCTTCATTCGGCATGAGTTTCACAAGCTGCTCCAATGCGTTAGATGCACCCATCACAGACCGCATTTCAATCCAGTGACCCAATAACATAATATCGACCAATGTAGCCAGTTCCCAGAACAGCTGACTGCCTTCCCAGCCAAATACAACCATTGTGCTGTATCCGTACGCTATGGTAATCGCAAGCGCAATAAGTGTCATCATGCCGGGACTTTTATCTTTCAGCTCACTGATGCCGCCTGTTATAAATGGCCAGCCGCCATAGAAGAATACGACTGTTGATAATGCAAATAAAATATACATATCACCAGTAAAACGCCAATCAACCCCTATAAAATCTTGAATCATCGGCGATAAAGCGAGAATTGGAATGGTAATAATTAAAGAAATAAAGAATCGTTTCTTAAAATCTCCGATCATGTCTCCATGATCATGGTGCCCATGACCTCCGTGGCCGCCATGGTCATGTCCCCCGTGACTGCCATGGTCATGAGCATGACTTTGATGACTGTCATGGCTATGTTCTTCATCATGATGGTCATGGTTATGGTGGTTGTG
>NZ_DATGTI010000173.1:0-4102 GCF_035301925.1 Lentibacillus sp.
CCATGGCATCAACCCGATCTGCCCCCATTTCTTCTAGGATTTCTTTAGCTTTTTGGGCCGTGAATTTGGCCAATTGGCGATCCTGTTCCCTGAAATCGAACGTCATGCGCACAAGCGGGTCTCCAAATGTATCTTTATAGGTCGGATCCAGGTCAAGGTAATGCTGCTTAAACGGCATGCTGGCTCCCATCGCTCCAACCGACTGGGTTGAATTGATATATTTCAGTGAATTTTTCTTGAAATCTTTTCCCCATGTCGGGGAATCGTTCGGGACCGGATTTGTCTGTATCGGTCTTTTGCCGGTCTGTGTCAGTGACAAATAACCGCCATGGATGAAATCTATATCAGAGTGGTCAAAGTTGTCTCCATTAAAATCGTCTATGACCATTCCAAGTGCACCCGCACCAGCAAAATTGTTAAACTTTTTATCTTCAAAAAAACCAGTGGCCGCCCCCTTGATCACCTGATAAGCATAATTTTTACCGATAACCCCTTCCCCGGTCGATGGATCATATGGACGTCCGACCTCAGAGTTGAGCAGAAGTTTGACATTATTGAATACATAGCTTGTTACGACGACAACATCGGCCGGCTGTTCAACTTCCTCACCTGTTGTGATATCTGTATAGCGTACACCGGTCGCCTTGCCGTCTTTATGCATAATTCTTCTCACCCATGAGTGTGTCCGAAGCTCAAAATTGCCTGTCTTCTTGGCAACTGGAATAACGGTTACCACCGGGTCCGCTTTTGCTCCATATTCACACCCGAACCGTTCACAAAATCCGCAATATTGACATGCAGACCGTGATATGCCATCAGGATTTGTGTATTGTTCCGATAAGTTTGCTGAAGGAATTGTATAAGGATGATAATTCAGGTTTTCACAGGCTTCTTTAAACATTTTCATTTGCGGGGAGTGCTTCATTGGTTTTGTCGGATAACCATCAGAGCGTTCTCCTCCGAGTGGATTTTCCTCACCTGAGATCCCTGCCATTTTCTCAAACTTGTCGAAATATGGCTCCATTTCATTGTACGTGATACCCCAATCCTGAATTGTCATATCGTCCGGAATTTTGTCCTTTCCGTAACGATCGATTGTTTTACTTCGGATCTGGAAATCATATGGCAAGAAACGGAATGTCTGGCCATTCCAGTGAACACCGGCTCCGCCGATTCCATCTCCCAACAAAAAGGAACCATATTGTCGCATTGGCAAGGCCCGCATTTTTTGGTTACGCCTAAAAGTTATCTTGTTCTTTGACAAATCCGACATCAGTTCATACCTGAGGGCATAACGTAATTCGTCATGAACCATATAATAGTCTTCCGTTGTTCTTTCGTCGCCTTTTTCCAATCCGACTACCTGCATTCCCTGCTTGGCAAGTTCAGAAGCGATGATACCGCCTCCCCAGCCGACACCGGCAATCACCACATCCACTTTTGGCAATTTCTTAACCAATCGATCACCCCTTAGGTTCTGTAATTACAAGCAAGCTACTTTTAATATAGATAGATAAACATAACATGAAATGTGCTAATCGATCTCCACCACTTTGATTTCTTAGAAAAGATGAGGGAGACTTTTCTATTATCCCATATGGTCACGAAGACTTTTCGGCTCTATATCCTGAAAGTCTTTCTCGATAATATCCGTATAATTCATTTGGTTGCCCGGATAGTCTTTCATTTCCCATCCAGCCATATCAATATTGCCGCCGTAAAGCGGATCACTGTATGCACCTTCCATTGTCATGCTGCGAAGCAAATCAAAAAAGCCGCTTGCTGAAATCGTCGTTAAATTAACGTTTTCTTCCTGGAAAGCCTGCAACACTGAATCTTGCTGTTCCCCTGTTAAATTAGAAAAGCTTTTCTCGTATTCTTGGTGACTGTAATTTTGCATTTCACGCAAGCCTATTCTGAAAATCTCTCGGCGTTTCAGTCTGCCCTGATAGCCTTGTTCTTTCTCGCCATGGAAGAATGGCGGTTCCATATAATCCCGTGCATTGAATCCATATGAACCCGCAAGTTGATGGTCAATATAATAACCTACACCTAAATCAATTGCACCAGGGCCGTTATCATCCTCAGGAAAAATCCGCTCAGCAGCTGCTTCAATTGTCTGGAATTCTGCCTGGGTAAAAAACATCAGAGCCTGATTATAATTCGTGGACTTTCTGGCACCCTGATCCTTGTTCTTTTCGTCAGCACCCCATGGAATTACACCACCTAGCACGCCCCCAACTGCCAGACCGCCAGCAGCTATTCCGGATTTTTTGAGAAATTTTCTTCTTGACAAATTTTCTTGTTCACCCTGATTTTTTTCTGCCAAAATACTCACCTCCCTGTTTCAATATTAGTCTGCTCCAAAAAAAACCATTCATGCATAAAAAAATATGGGGCAAACTACCAAGAAGCAGTTTAAATAAGGAGGTAAGCCCATGAAAAAATTAGGTACAATTCAGCTGGCAGCATTGGCTGGCATGCTCTTAATTGTCAGCGCCTGCACTAATTCGGGAGATGAAGTGGCTGATAACAATGACAAGACTAATGTGACAGATATGGCAGAGCAGGATGCCAAACATAACAATGACCCTTCAGTTATCCCCAGCGAAACTGGCGATAAAAAACAGACAACCAGCAAGGACGGTAACGTAAATGAGGGGATTGGGCAGAATATTTACAGTACTATTGGCAGCTCAGGTGTTCATGAAGGCGGTATTTCGTCATTTTTTGAATCCATTCTGGAGGGAAAAGGTATCACCGGTGTCAAAGTATTTGTGGTAGACGATTCCGTCATTTTAGCCCGGAATGAAGAGCAGACGACCAGTCATGAATATGATAACAGACAGCGTGATCTGCTGAGTGGCACAAGTGGTCTGTCCGGAAAAAGTAATGCGCAGGCTGAAGGAAATGATAACCGGAATGTAAGCCAGGATAATCTTGATCAGGCAAAACAGGAAATAAACCGTATGTTTAATGAAAATGTTAAAATTTTAACTGTGACAAATCCGGAAGCTGTAGATACCATTGAAACGATTAAAGACAATATTATGAATTCGTCTTACCAGGAAGCATCGGACAATCTGCTTAAATTATTTGAAATGGCCGATTGAGAAATCATGACTTAACCCCTCTATAATGAAGTGCATCCCCAAATTAGATTTTTGTCTCTAACCTTTGGGGTGCACTTCACATCTTTGTTAACACCGTAATTGGAACTAATAACTTCAATTAAATTGATGCATGTCTGACTGGAAAGAAAGCAGGTGATGGCACCTCAAAAAACTCACTCTCAGCCCATCTAAAGTGTTGGACTTTTCGTTCGTTGATCTGGTAATATCAATTGTTTTCACTTTTTGTGTTTGATGGATCCAGGCTTACAACAGTATCTCCTTGTTCACCACGTTCTTCAACATATTGGGCAAAGCTTTTTTTGGTTAACTCCGTTGTGTTGATTTGGAAGCCCTGTTCGACGCGATCATTCAGTTCACCCCATGAAATATTTTCTTTTGTTAAATAGCGTTTCTCGTATTTGTTGGTGAATTCCGTAAGATTCTCCCCCTGTTTATTATGCAGACTGAAGATATTATTTCGACCCATTTCTTGAACAAAGGATTTACAAACTAAGGCATTATAAGAATTCACTTTGGACGCTGTAACTAGATATTCATACTTTGTCAGATCTAATTCATAATTGTAGAGTTCAGACAATATTTCGCCATGATAGGTTTCGATATCTGCCTTCTGAGCAGTATTTAGTCGCTGTTGTGAAGAATCTGCCATCAATACAGGGATACTTAAATCCTTCATCACTTTTGCCATACCGACACTAAATGAATTGCTGCCAACTATCAGGACACCGGGTTGGCTATTGATAGCGAGACCGAGTTTCTCTGCCACCCATCGGATTGAAAACCCATGCGCAACCACTGTCGAAAAAACGAGACCAAGTGTCAGTGGGATAACGAGATTTGCATCAGTAAAACCAGCATCTAACAACACCTGGGCAAAGTAGCTGGAAACGGTTAACGCTACGATACCACGGGGCGCAATCCAACCGACCAGCGTTTTTTCCTGTTTCGTGATATCCGTATTGATTGTT
>NZ_DATGTI010000174.1:0-21215 GCF_035301925.1 Lentibacillus sp.
TGTACAAATTATCATTGTTGTGCTATACTAAATGCGAAAATTAAAATAAACACTGCTAGGGGTGCCCAAAAAACGTGGGCTGAGAGGAAAGGCGTTCTTAACTTTCCGACTCTTACGGACCTGATCTGGATAATACCAGCGTAGGGAAGTAGTCTGATGGCATATATCGATCAGCTATTTAAAGCCAGGTCCAGTCTATGGATCTGGCTTTTTTGATTTTCCTCCCACCCCTAATGAGAGGAGGACCCGACTTGAACCGTACTCGCCTACTGACAACGATAGCCGTTTTTGTAGCGATTGGCACTTTGGGTGCACAACTTTTATGGTTCCCGGCAGGTGTCGCGAAAGCTTACCCGGTGCAGCACGCTGTCAACGTTATGGCTGCTGTCACACTGGGACCCGGTCCGGCAGTGATCATTGCTTTTATGATTGGTCTGCTCCGTAACATGCTTGGTCTGGGCACACTTCTGGCATTCCCTGGTGGCATGGTCGGTGCTTTTCTGGCCGGCTGGCTTTACCGGGTAACAGATAAAAAAGGAATGGCTGCACTTGGAGAAGCATTCGGTACAGGCATCATAGGATCACTGTTCGCTGTTCCGTTTGCACGCATACTGCTGGGCAGCTCGGCCGGTGCGTTCTTCTTTATGCCATCGTTTCTCGTCAGCAGTATTTCCGGTGCATTGATCGGCTGGTTTGTCGTATCGAGGGTCAATCAAGCAAATTTACTTGAAAATCGTGTATAAGGAGATTTTACCATGAGCCAAATACCTGCAGCCTTAACGATAGCCGGTACCGATCCGAGCGGCGGTGCCGGCATCCAGGCTGACCTTAAAACGTTTCAGGAATTAAAGACGTATGGCACGTCTGTCATCACATCCGTCGTCGCCCAGAACACAACAGGCGTACAGGATGTTCAGCATATATCAGAGCCAATGATTAAGCAGCAATTGGAATCGGTTATTTCGGATATCCCGTTCCAGGCGTTCAAAACCGGAATGCTCGCCAATATTGATATCATGGATGCAGTTGCTGAAAAAACGTCCGTACTGAATATTCCATATATCATGGATCCTGTCATGGTGACAACAAGCGGTGATACGTTAATTTCCGAAAACGCCCGTGATTACCTGCGCGAGAACTTACTGCCCATGACGACACTGGTCACACCGAATATCCCGGAAACCGAGGTGATTGCCGGCGTAACGATACGTACATTAGACGACATGCAGCAGGCAGCCAAACAGATTGTCAGCGAATTCGGTGCAGGAGCTGCGCTTGTGAAAGGCGGCCATATGCAGGGCGGGGCAGTCGACTTTTTATATGACGGTGAAAAGATATATACATTTTCAGCAGAACGTATTGATACGACAAACACACACGGAACGGGCTGTACGTATTCAGCAGCAATCACAGCATATGTTAGCCATGGCTATCAATTACCGAAAGCAGTCAAAAAGGCAAAAGACTTTGTGACAGAAGCCATCCGTGATTCGTTTTCAATCGGACATGGAAATGGACCAACAAACCAATGGGCACATCGGGCGGAAAGGGTGAGGTAAATGAACGAAAGCATAATTCAAGAGGTACGCGAGTTAACACCGCTTATCCACCATTTGACCAATCAGGTTGTCGTGAACTTTTCAGCAAATGGTCTGTTATCATTTGGTGCCGCACCGGTCATGGCAAAAGCTGAAGAAGAAGCAGCCGACATGGCATCCAATGCTGATGGTATCCTGCTTAATATCGGGACGTTAACTGCAGATGAACTGCCGGCCATGACCCATGCCGGCCAAGCAGCCAATGAAAAAGGGATTCCTGTCCTCCTTGACCCGGTCGGTGTTGCTGCAACCCCATTCCGGACTAAAGCTGTGAAAAACATCCTTGACGAGGTGCAGCCGACCGTGATTAAAGGAAATGCGGGTGAACTCGCACATCTGGTCGAAATCCCCTGGGAAACGAAGGGTGTTGAATCTGTCGGTGACGGCAATGTCGATGAAATTGCGTTGAAGGTGGCAGAAACCTATCAAACAGCTGCAGTCGTAACCGGAAAAACAGACGTCATTTGCATTGAGGGTGAAATTTTGTATAACCAAACCGGACATTCGCTTTTAGGAAAAATAACCGGTGCCGGCTGTCTGCTCGGATCGGTTATAACGGCCTGCCTGTCAACAAACAATCCAATCAAGCATCAGGTACTGACCGCGATTGAATTTTACGGATTAGCTGCAGAATATGCGGCGAAACGTCCGGATGTCAATGGCCCGGGAACATTCCTTCCGCATTTTATCGACGCCCTATCCTTTGATCCTGCAGAGCTGGAAAGGCAATAGTTTATGAATCTGAGAAAATATTTTGTCATGGGCAGTCAGAACTGTGACCGAAAGCCGGAAGACATTCTGAAGGAAGCGGCAAAAGCTGGCATTACAGCGTTTCAGTTCCGGGAAAAAGGTGAGGACTCTCTATCCGGTCAGGAAAAATTGGCATTAGGGCAGAGATTGCGCGACATTTGTGCTCATTACAATGTCCTGTTTTTCGTAAATGATGATATTGATCTGGTCGAGCCACTGGAAGCTGACGGCATCCATGTTGGACAGAATGACATGGGGCTTGAAAAAGTGCGGGAGATATATCCTGATAAGATAATTGGATTATCGGTATCAAATCAGGCTGAGGTTAACAACAGCCCCATTCAGCTGGCTGACTATCTTGGAGCAGGCTCGGTCTTTGCAACATCATCTAAGACCGATGCCGAACAAGCAGTAGGTCTTGAGTGGATCAGAACATTAAAAAGGCAGCATCCCGATATGCCAATTGTCGGAATCGGCGGGATTACCGAAGTAAACGCAGCCTCTGTCATCAACGCCGGTGCGGATGGGGTTGCCATTATTTCAGCGATTACGAAAGCTGACAATGTGGAGGCTGCTGTTAAAAACCTTTGAATCTGAATGGGAAAGGCAAAACGGGGCAGAATCTCTTCTCCCTTTCTGCCTTATTCCATATCAAGAAGATTATTTATAAATCCGTCATATCCTGTATGGTTATATAAATAGTCAATACCGAAATGTGAAGCGATTCCTGTGACAGTCGCCCAGAAAATAATGCTGATGGTCATCCACAGGAAAATTTGCTGCCGGCCGCCTTCAGCTCCAATCGCTATCATCGCGGCCAAATGACTGCCGACCAAAACAGGTGCTACAAAAGCCAATCCGGGGAGCCCATATTTATTCCAAATGGCTTTCCCCCGCTTGCCTCTTTTTTCTGAACTTCCTTTCCCTTTCTTCTCTCTGCGCTTTTTCAGCCTTTCTTTCACACGTTCGGCCATCAATAATAGTAGCCAGATCGTAGACACATTTCCCAAAAATGCTACCACCGATACGGGTATGGCGGGCAATCCGGCTGCAACACCAATTGGAATAACTCCCAGAATCTCCATAAAAGGTGTGGCACCCAATAAAAAAATGAATAAATAGGCAATGACATAAATGAACATACTGAGAGCTCTCCCACTAAGATTTTTCGGTAACTCAACTGCGTAACCGACTGCTGAAAAATTAACATACCATTCAGGGAAAGTACAGAAAATTATTCGGTATACCCTCTGACAGCAATTGCGACTTATCCATTATAAAAATATAAAAACACGAGGCTTTATAAATGAAAACCCGGCTCTCTCCTATTTACCGAACAAATTGTGAACATTTAAGTCAAAAATTTGTGAACTTCAGCCGATTTTGTGACAACTTCAGACAAGTTCGATTTGATGAAACTTATATGCCATCGTTTCGTAATTTATTATAAGGTGGTGAGTTTATGAAGAACGCCATAATTTTTATTATAACGTTGGTAGCGGTCGCCTTGGCTAACCTGGCAGTGGCAAGCGTGTTCCATATTAGCTTTCTGGATGCGTCATTCCTGGTCGGGCTGTTTGCAGTTGTCATATTATACTATGTCAATTCATCGAGCAGCCCATTTACAAAATCAATCAATGCAGACATCCAAGGCGAAACCGGAACGAAAGTGAAAACAGAAAGCCGTTATTTTAAAAAAGGGGTATCATTTTTTGCTGCACTCTTTTACCTGATAGGAGCGGCAGTCATAACATTGATTGTCTACTGGGATTTATTTTTCTAAGATAAGACAGATTTAATGAAATAAAAACACGGGGCTCACTCCCTCTTACCAAAGATTTGAGGAAAGATCAATGGAACTCTGTACGCTTGCCGACTTCAGTATCGAACACATCATCCTGACCTCTTGAAAACAACGCTCATTCTACTGCTTTCTTATATAATGCAAAGAGTTCTTCCATCCGCTGTTGATCCCTATTAACTTTCCAGCCTTCTTCTGTATAAACATGGTAATCGTGATAAAAACTTAATAAAGATAAGCCTAGTTTAGTCCGCATAACTCACCTCCTTTCATCATCATGTCCGCTAATTATTATACGAATCCAACCCTTCAGTCATTTCAATCTTTTGACAATTATATATGCAGTCCCACTAAACGGAAGAAGGTGTCACATCTTATTTAAAAGACATGACACCTTTTTGTGTTAAATTTCGATTGGATTCCTGTGTCTATCATTTATTACGGTCTGCATACACAGCCATCGCTTCACGCATGAACGCGGCCAGACCATTGCCATATTTGTCGATGTTTTTCGTGAAGCGCTCATCATCAACATACATTTGTCCAAGCCCCTTGAACGCATCAAGTGAGTAGCTGCCGATTTTGTTCAGGTAGTCATACCAAACTTTGATGGCCGCTTGTGCTTCATCTGAATCGGGAGCTTTATGCCGGATCGCTGCAAGGTCCTGATAGATTCGGTCAAATTCCTCACCCAGTACTTTTTGTTCGTCTTTTGACATACGATTGATTTTAGTATTTGACTCATCAACCGATTTATCGCCCCAGCGTTCGCGGGCTTCCTGTTCGTATGGGTTATGTCTGAAATCAAACCCTTCAAATTTTTCCTGATCACTCATATCAATCTCTCCTTTCGCATGCTGGATCGTCTTATCAATCGTTGCAAGCATATTGTCCAGCCGGGTGCGTTCTTCCAGCAGCATCTTGCGCTGAACCTGTAGTGCCTCCCCCCTGTCAAACGATTGACTATTGAGAATCTCCTTTATTTTCTTCAAAGGGAAGCCAAGTTTTTTAAAAAATAAGATCTGCTGCAACGTTTCGAGATCCTTTTCTGAATAAATCCGATAGCCTGATTCAGTCGTCTCGGGTTTGAGCAGTCCGATGTCATCATAATGATGCAGTGTGCGCACACTGATGCCGACTAATTCGGCCACTTCTTTGACTTTCATCGGCTTAACCTCCCTTCAATTGTCACTGTAAAGTATAACGTAACGTGAGAGTCAATAGCATCTTGATGGATTTGTTCAAAAAACGATTGGATTCCAACAAAAAGCGATTTGTATTAATGTCAGAAGCAACCGTCAAACGGAAAAATCGCTGAATAAAGTCAGGTTCAACTGTTTGTTCATACGCCCATACAACTATAGACGAATCACCATATAATAACGAGAAGGTATTTTTAAGGAGGAAATTAAATGAATAAAAACCAGCCGCCATATGGCGATTCAAGAATATTTAACATACCATTGTTTCAGGATGACGGTCCAGGCGCAGGGCCTCCATTCGGCGGACCGCCTGGACAGACAGGTGTAGGACCACCATCTGGAGGGCCGCCTGGACAAATAGACGGAGGATTACCTGGATTCCCCGGTACCCAGCCGCAAATAAATGCTCCGCCTACCCCACCTCCATCATTCACACCACAACAGCCGCAAACTCAGCAGGCACAAGGAGACTTTGGCGTCTTTGCAGTTGATCCGGGAGCAATCCAGGGATGCTTATTTCAATTCACGTATATCTGGTCAAGGTGGGATTCATTCTGGTTTTTCCCAATCTTTATTGGGAGACGTTCGATTGCCGGATTCAGATGGCAGAGAAACAGATGGGTGTACTACGGTGTAGACTTGGACAATATTCAATCGTTCCAGTGCTATTAACGTAACCGTGAATATCATGCATCTTTTAAGGTGGTGTATACATCACATTAGCAAAGGAGGGATAATATCCATCAATCAGCTTTACTCTATTTCGCCTGTGTTCTGGCAGGATTTGCGCTGGCCAATGTACCGGCTTCCACGGTCATCACAGGGGGATTGGCTTCTTTTTTGAATGTAATAGGCGGAATTACCATTATCATCTTCGCAGGAGCTATCCTGTATATCGGCTTCAAATCACTGCTGAACAAATGATTCTATGACAAAAGAGACCGTGGAGGACGGTCTCTACTTTTTTCTGCTATTATTATAATCAATGATTAGTACGACTAAAAAAGCTTAGACAACAAGGTGAAATTTGACAGAAATTTGCTCCTATCGGCATATCAAATAATAATCACGTTATGATAGCGCTAAAGCTCAAGCATTCCGGATAAAAACAACTGAATTTTTAATGGATACTAACCTCACCTGCCTATTATGATTATCCAATATGATTAAATATTTCTTAACTAAAGCTATAAATTTTCTGCAGTAAAAAGAAAACCACCATTCATATCGAACAGTGGCTTTCATTAGTCATGCTTAATATCTTCAACAATCGTTTCGACTTCATCTCTGGAAATCTTTTCGCGGCCTTCTTTCAATGCCTTTACAGTGCGTTTGGCCAATGCCAGCGGAATCCGGCAAAACAGCTTAATCGTCCGGGTGTTGATATCTTTCATATATTCGTCCGCTTTAGCCAAGTTTTTCTCAGTATAACTGAACAAATCATCCCGTGTCCATCCATCCGGAACAAAACTGACACCGCGCTCGCTGTCTTCATCCTGGTTGCGCAAAATATTGACAGCTTGGAGACCCCTGCCATAGCCAATAGCAAGCTCTCGGTCTGTCTCTGTCCCATCGTACCATTCCCAAATGTCAGACAGCATGACGCCGACAAGACCCGCTACGTAATAGGTGTAATTATCCAGATCATCTTCGTTCTTGATATACCATCCTTTTTCGGCCCAGTCCGCCATACCGGAAGCCATAACGCCCGTTGACGCTTTTACTTTTTCAACAATCCCGTCCGGGCAGAGGTGAACCCAGTCGTCAAGCCGTAAACTCACTTCAGGCAGGATGGTTTCATACGGGTGCACCAATTCACGGTAAGCCTGCCCATCAAAGTCATCACGCCGCAATAATTCACTCGTTACTCGGAGCAGATGCTGCTTTGATTCCGTATCCAGCTCTTTATGATCTTCAATCTCATCAACAGCACGCATGCACAAATAAGCTGACCCGACCGTTTGGTCCAGCGGTGACTTCAACAATGTTATCGGAATGTAAAATGTCCGGCTTGTCTGTTTCAATATGATATTCGCATCTTTTTGCAGTTTTTTCGCTTCACTCAACGGTGACGCCTCCTTAACACTATTTTTATTATACCAAAAAATATCCGTAAATAATATGAATATCATGTGAGAAAAAAAGAGCACCCTAAAGGTACTAAGTCGTTCACTTACCGAGTAAAAAACTCAAAATATCAGTATGACTTTCATATGAAATTGCAACGTTTTTAGACCAATGTTAACAGGTTAATTAACCAGGAAATTGACTCATTAGAAAACATGACTTTGTGGCGGTCTTTGTTATTAAAAATAAAACAGCTCAGTTCACATTAACTGAGCTGTTTTATTTGATAGATTTTTCAACAATCACACCCTATCGTATGATGGAAGACCGAGGATAGAAAATAGCCCATAGATCAATTCACTAAAGCCGTTGGTGAACGCCGAAAGATTAAATGTCCAAGAGCTTAAACCAGCCAAGTACTCATATGGTAATAATAACAATTCAGAGAAACCCCACCCGGAGTATTATTGGAATAAAAAAGCCAAAACCTCAAACATCTTAAAGAACACCTATTCGGTTTATTTCCTTTATTATCATTCATGACAAAGCCTCTATACCTAATTCAGTATGGTGTTTTCAAATTATTCGACTCTCGTTTCCATCTTACCCCTGCTTTTCAGCATGGTGGCATTCGCTTCTTCCAACCTCCCATATCCTTTAGGACTTAAACACGTCCGTTCAAAGAAATATCCTTCTTGTTAATCGTTTGTTTTGTATCCCTTCTATGGGTCAATAATGCGGTCATCAAAATAATTACAAATCCAGCCAGCAACCACGAATAGTAAACCGGCAGATATTGAAAAAGCAATACAAACCAGGCAAAAAACAGAGAGGCTGGGCTAACGGCTTTAAGAAGACTATAGAGAGCCTTAACAATACCCACCTTATATAACGGTGTAGCCTCCAATAGAAAAATGAATGGGTTGAAAAAGGTTCCGAACGCAAGGGGAATCACTGCATACATTGGAACTCTAGCATTCATTCCAAATTCCAATAAATATACTAAACTGATTGAAAAAGCCTGCATAAAAAAATCCAAATGGGCGGCCTTTAGCTTCCTGGGATTTGTAAACAACAGCCTGACACGGGGATTGTTAAGATAATATATTGCCCCAAGTGGCAGTGATAAAATGAGCCCTACTATAAAAATAAAAACCGCCCAGTGTATAAGAAAGATGTTCATTTCCTGCTCCTCCTATCTATTGGCATTTAAAAACTTACCTCCCTTACAAAGCTGATTTTTCAAGATATATCACCATTACGACGTCTCTGAATTTGCGCCAGCTTAAAAAACTTAAGAAGTCTTTTGTTTAGCTACTACATTTTTATACCAGCGCTTTCCATGCCAGCGTTGGTATGTCCAGGCGAGGGAAGGGGCCAATCCGCGGTCATGAAGCCAATATTTGTTCGGTATATTTTTCTGGTATTTTGTTCTGCCTATTTTTACATTCGCCATCACGATTCCTTGCCCTTCGTGACGGTCGCGAAGGGCGATTATTTCACCTTCGCCATCGACAATCATTGAACCAGCTTCGTAGTGCCCCTTATAATTCATTGGTGTCCATGGTAACGGACATTCAATTGTGCCGACATGAGCGGCATGAATGATTGGAGCACCGATGTATGTTGCAAACGACCGTACCGATTCTAAGGCGGTTTGTTCATTTTTCTCTTCCCAACGGTTTGTTACTGACTTCGGTACCCATGATGGCACACTCCACCAACAGCTCCCACCGACAACAATGTCGACTTTTTCCTGTAATCTTCTTGCCGTTTGAGAACGCATAAACTCCCAACACAAGGCACTCCCAACAGTGTAATCAGACATTTTGATAATGCCGTCGTCTTCTCCCCCAATGTAAAAGCAATTTTCCCACATCGTCGGTAGATCTTTATCATGTCTGCCCAAGATTCCCTTTGGCGATACAAGATAAAATGTATTTCGAACAGCACTGTCTTCACCTCGTTCGAGAAATGAACCACCTACGATCGCTTCATATCTTTTAGCTATTTTGAGCAACAAGTTCAATGCTTTGCCATTAGGTGGTTGAATGGCATCTGCAATACGTGGATTAAACGCCATTCCAGTCGTAAAAAACTCAGGGAGTATGATCCACTTTGCTCCTTTTTCCCCAGCTTCGTTTGCCATACTTTCGCACGCTGCCATATTTGCATGTAGATCGCCAATTTTAGGATCCAACTGAATGGCAGCCACTTTTACTTCATTGCGATTGTCAATTTGCATCCTTATAGGCTCCTTTATAAAGAAATATTGTGTTAAGGGGTAATAGATCTAATTATGACAAACAATCATTTTGAAAAAACATACAGGACCCGTTCCTCTTTTTGGTTCGCATGTGATTTTTACATTAGCTTTCCAAATGCAAATATCCAGTTGTGCCTACGATCACCTGTCGCAACGCACATAAATACGGAAGTCGCTCAGTAACCGTTTTCATCTCCGCCATTCGAGAGCGGCACGACTGGTCCCCACCATCCCCGGTAACGAGTCGGGTGCCGTATTACTAAGGCGGTGAACGGTGTTCTTGTTCTCGGATCAACGGCCTCTAATGCTTCGATACCTGCACCACCTTGCTTGAATAACTTTGTTAATTTTTATGATAATTCCCATGACCCGTGATGTTCAATTCCTTATTATATAGGTGAACAGTGACTGTCCCCCGACGATTGTCGATTGGCGACAAACATTGATTGCAGCAATTTAGATAGGAGGGATAAAAAAGTATCGCGCTCATTTATGACTCGTTGGATGACCCATAAAGTTTGAACGTTCTTATGTCAAAAAAATAGCGTACTAAATGTTATGTGATTTAGCACGCTAAATATAATATGATTTTATATTTTCTCCACCGTAAGTGATCTATTTATAAAGGTATCCCACTCTACTTTTTATGAGCAATTTTAATTGGTCTTCCTTTTCGCGGACGCTCCCACATCAGACCTTGCTCAAGCGCCATTTTTTTTGCAATTTGAGGTGCATTCCATAATGGCGGCAATAACAGGAACGAGACCGGAACAGCCGTTATGACAATCGAATTTTGAATCGCTGTGATGCTGCCTTCTCCGATTGTCAGAATCATCATCGTCGTTCCACCGAAAATCAGTGCCCAGAAGACACGCAGCCAGCGGGCGGGATGATCATTGCCTGTTAGCGTCACCGACACCGTATAGGACATCGTATCGGTCGTGGTTGCCACGAAGACAATCGATATGATCAGAAACGCTACGCCCATAACCACCCCCATCGGCAATTGATCCATAATTGCCATGACAGCAGCAGGCATGCCCGCTTCGTTCAGCGCATTCGAGATAGACCCGGGATTTTCCCTTTCATAGGATACACCGGTTCCCCCGACAACCGAGAACCAGAAATTCGTTACTAACGGTGCGACAATCGATACCGCCATGATTAATTCACGAATCGTTCTGCCGCGGGAAATGCGGCTGATAAAGATAATCAGCATCGGGCCATAGCCGATAAACCATCCCCAGAAAAAGATGGTCCATGCACCGAGCCATTCACTATCCCCACGGTAAAAATTCATCGCAAAGAAGTTATCCAAATAAAAGCCCGTTCCACCGATAAATGCGTCAATAATAAACAACGTCGGACCAATCAAAAGCATAATAAATCCCAGCAAAAACGTCATGCCAACATTGACACGACTCAGCAATAGAATTCCCCGGTCAACCCCCGTCGCAGCTGAAATTGCCGCAATCACGGCCAAAACAACAACAACCAGAATGCTTACTGACACTGTATTTGGAACACCGAATAAATGATTAAGCCCGTAAGCTATTTGCAAACCGAGAAACCCTAGCGGTCCCAATGTGCCCGCGGCTGTTGCAATAATGGAAAAAATATCAGCTGCAGACCCGAGAACACTCTTATGAAAGATTTTTTCCCCGAATACCGGGAATAACAAAGCTCTGGGCCGCATCGGATAGCCTTTGCTGTAATGTACATACATCATGACAATGGTGGCCAATGTCCCCAGTATCGCCCAAGCCAAAAAGCCCCAATGCATAAAGCCTTGAGCAAACGCGGCCCATACATTATCGAATTCGCCGCCGCCAAACAATGGTGGCGTCGTCATGTAGTGATACATCGGCTCAGAGGCTGCCCAGAACACACCACCACTTGCCAGAAGGGTTACTAAAATCATGGCAACCCAGCGATAATAACTATATTTCGGCTTATCCATTTTACCCAATTTGACCCTTCCATACCGTGAAAACGCCAGGAATATGCCAATTACAAAATTACCAAATAACAATACCTGCCAATACGCTCCAAAAATATCCGCAGAATAGTCAAATAACGTTGTAATCCATTTTCCAACCGCTTCACTGTTAATGAACGATAAGACAATAAATAAAATCAAAAAACCGCCACTGACGGCAAAAACAGTCCAATCCGTTTTAACTTTCTTTGATTCTAGCACGTTTTTCCTCCCATTTTTTAGGAGCAAGTGTCTATAACACGTGCTGTCATTACAGACCGTTGGATGGAAAATGATTATCCTTTGCACGAACCATTTGTCGACTCTATCTCTCTAAAAACCACCGGCTTGCTCGTGTTATTTTCAAACATAGTTCCCAATTATAGTTTCGATTTAAGATCTCGTCAATAAGAAAAAATAGTGAGTTATCACAAATCATGATTTATGTGCGTTTTTCCAGCAAAGCCATGGCCAAAAAGCCGACGCCCATACCAATCATTGTACCGGCTGCCACATCCCCCGCCCACATGCTAATGCCAATACCGACATTGTTGATATTATCTTTAGCGTCGTGCGTAACAAATTTGCCAAGCCCCGCTTGTTGTAAAGAAAATTTTCATCAAACAGCAGCGTCAGACCTTTAGCCGCTGTTACCGGGTTAATGTTGAACATATCGGCAGGCTTGTATTGAGAATGTACTTTTTCATCCGGCTTAAAGTTTTCATTGAGGTCAGCAGTTGCTTTTCCGGCCACAGTGGTTTAACAGGTTAACATCTGCTAAAATGACGGTATATACATGGCGGAGGAGATTTTCATGAAAGTTTACGTTGATGCAGATGCCTGTCCAGTTAAAAATACAATCATATCGGCAGCCCAGGACTTCGATGTACCGGTTGTGCTCGTGAAAAGTATTTCCCATTTTTCACATGATGACGAACAGCCCGGTGTCGAGACCGTATACGTGGACACCGGCGCTGAAGCTGCGGATTACCGGATTATACAGCTTGCACAAACAAGGGATATCATCATTACACAGGATTATGGACTGGCTTCACTCGGACTTTCCAAAGGCTGCACTGTCCTGCATCATAAAGGATTCGCTTATACAAATCGGAATATCGATCAGCTGCTGCAAACTCGTTACGCAAATGCCAAGGCACGCAAAAGTGGAAAGCGGACTAAGGGCCCAAAGGCGTTTACGTCTGAAGATGAAATGAAATTCCGAAACCTTTTTTGGAAGACGCTTGAAGAAGCACGTTAGTCCGATAAGTATTTGGTTGTTCATGATCGTCACCTGCTTGTTCAAAAATGTTTCAACAAATACACAGCTATACAATCGTATCAAACCAAAAAAAGCGATAGCAAAATGATAATATTGCAGTCGACATAGTTGAAATTTGATTGATATCTATCGAATACAGTTGATATTTCCCAAATTTGCTTGATATCACGTTTAATAGAAAAAAACCCTTTGAAACGGGACTCCCGGCTCAAAGGGCTCTGATTACAACTTCCTAATCCTGAAATTATCCTGCAGCACCGGCCAATTTTGCGGAAATGGGGTTCCGAGCGCCCAATAGCTCACACCTCTCAAACCATATGCCTTTACCGTATCATATTTGGCCTGAACACTGCGGGCATCTTCAAACCAAACTTCATGTTCCTGACCGTTTTCATCCACATAACGGAAAAATGGTGACTGGTACGTTTCATCATACTGAATGAGTACGCCATACGTTGCCGCAAGCTGTACCGCTTCTTTCGGACTCACAGTACTTGCAATCGTACCCTCAACCCACGGTATCTCCCAATCACGTCCGTATAAAGGCATGCCCATCAGGATTTTATCCCGTGGAATCACGGTCACAGCATAATCCAGTACATCTCTTACCTCGTTAATCGGTGCAATCGCCCATGGTTCACCGCCAGCCCAGCCCCATTCATATGTCATCACTATCACGAAATCGGCAATCTCCCCGTGTGCCCGATAATCATGGGCTTCGTATAACAGTCCCTGCTGGCCAG
Source organism: Lentibacillus sp. (assembly GCF_035301925.1). Taxonomy (GTDB): domain Bacteria; phylum Bacillota; class Bacilli; order Bacillales; family Amphibacillaceae; genus Lentibacillus. The sequence goes on from NZ_DATGTI010000174.1 coordinate 13,688, forward strand.
CGGTTTCTTTTGGTGCCAAGGCTGTCGAAACCAGAAACCCTTCCGGATGCAGCCTGTCAACCACACGCCTCAGAAAATCATTGTAATTCTCACGGTCTTCCGGATAAACATATTCAAAATCAAAATTAACACCCGCATATCCTTTTGCACGCATCATTGCCAACAGATCGGTGATTAATTGCTCCTGGACTTCAGGATTACGCAATACAACCGCAGCCAAATCCGAATTAAACTCACCTTGGGTAAAATTGGTCACAACTAGTAAAGGTGCAACTTCATTAGCCCTGGCCGCCTCGAGAACCGGCTGTTCCGGCAGTTCTGTAAGCGAGCCGTCATCACGGATACTGTACATAAATGGCGAAATATAAGTGAAATAGCTGCCTAAACGCAAAACTTCGGCCATCCCCTGTTCATCCACTCGTGTTGTATAAGCATTCACTTCTGTAACCGGTCTTGCGGTTACAGGAATCCTTAATGATTGTCCCGGAAATATCAGACCAGGCTGTCCTATATCATTGGCCGCAATAATTTGTTCAGGACTTACACCGTACTGCTGAGCAATTCCCCATATATACTCGCCTGCTTGAACAGTGTGCGGAAAATAAGGATTCGTCAGCATTTGACCTGTATATATCAATGACGGATCCGTAATATTATTCGCTGCAACGAGTTCCTGAAGCGTCACCCCAAACATTTGTGCAACCGCCCATAATGTATCCCCAGGCTGAACAACGTATTCACGGCCAAGTTCCGGAATAACCAATGACTGTCCAACAACCAGCACATCCGGATTATCCAATTCATTTAACAAAACAATTTGATTGATATCCACCCCATAATTTTGTGCAATCTGCCATAACGTATCGCCACGTTGCACGACATGTATTTGCATCGTTTTTCCCCCATTTCGCATGCTCTACATACCATCGTATTCATGGAGTGATTGTCCCAGTAACAAATCAGGGAGAAATTTCAAATTCAATTCTGTTAGAAAAATTGTGGCTTATCACCAAGCCTTAGTCCGGCTTAAGCGAGTGGGAAAATTTATGCTTTCCCATCCCACAAACAAAAAACGCCCCACTAACAGGGACGTTTTCATATCTATTGACTTATGACATCACGCATGATAAACCTGCTCTTTGGGATCGATGGGATTCGTACCATACTAAAATTCAAATTTTGTTTCGGAACTTTATAATCAATCCGTTTTGCCAAAAATGCCAGACTCACGCTCATGATATCAACGGTTATCCATTCACCCGGACAACGATGCCCGATATCATAATCACCGCCGCCTTGCGGAATGAAATCAAACGGACTGCCTCCCCATTCCTTAAATCGCTCCGGCCGGAACTCATCCGGTTGATCCCATAAATCCGGATCACGGTTGGTGCCATAAACATCAAGCAGGACGAGTATCCCTTTCTTAAATTTATGGCCACCCCAATTGAAGTTATTTTGAACTTTTGCACCTAAAAACGGGCCAAATGGATAGTAACGGCGGACCTCCTGAACAAATATCCGGGTATATTCTTTATCGCCTTCCTGCAGTTTTTTCTTCGTTTCAGGAAAATCATTTATTGCCAGAGCGCCGAATGTCACGTAACGCCCAACAGCGACAATCGGCCTTACAATATTAAGGAGTTCCACCGCCGCTGTCTGCAGATCCAGCAGGCGGCCCTGCAAGTCACGGTGCCAGGCCATCGTATATAAAGCGGTATCTTCACGCGGATATCGTTTTCCATCCCGAACCTGTTCAATAATTGTCCTGATCCATCGCTCGGACCGGTTTCGTGCTGTCCTTCCTTGCCAATGTCTTGGGCCGACTGCGCCAAACGAATCAATCATCGCCGATAAATCTCGTGTACGCTGGTTCAGTTCGTTTGCCCACAGCGGTACACCGGCCCATTCACAGGCAATGCGGCACATGATTTTTTCAACTTCGGGAAATAAGACAATCCGGCGTTTCTGGTGCCAGTCCGCAATCGCCACTTCCCATTGCTTTTCCGTGATCGCCATCAATTCACTGATTCGATCGGACGTCATCAGTGACATAAACATCCCTTTCCGGTGTCTATGCGCCGCCCCTTCCTGGACATGGACACCGTTCTTCCCGAATAATGACTCTTTAATACGGTTTGGCACTGCACCTTTTCGGGTAAATTTTTCGTCATCATAAAAAACTTCCGCTGCTTCCTCACCACCAATACAAATCGCTTTCTGCCCCAGCAATCTAGTTTGGAAAATATTTGACTGAAACCGCCGGCGCCTATTGGGAATATAGTTATAACCCTCTGATAGCATTGTGATCGTATTATCCAAAACCTTTTCACGCGGAATTGCCATCATTGCTGACCCCTTTCCTGGATGATGTTCTTCTACCTTTTCTTTTGCCCTCGGACAGAAATTTTATTCCCCTTGCATGCTGTACGTTTCAAAACATGGCAGGCGGCCATTCAAACCTGTTACAATTGAATGAATTCAAATGTCAAGAAGGTGAGCTAATGCCGGAGAAAATTATCATTAATGGTATGGAAATCAACGCGTCCAACGTTCAGGTCGACGCCATCACAAAGAATGGAAAAAAACTGACTAAGCTCCGTTTTGACTTTAATGTGACACACGAAACGTATCATGATGTCACGACCTTACTATACAAAAATGATTTTGTTATAAACGTTCCGGAGAAAAACCTTGAATTCCCTGCTGTCATCAGTAACTATTCGACTTCAATCACCAATTTGTACGAAGCAGGAGCCGTGGGGGATTTTAAACTTGAACTGACAGAAAAAGAATAATTTAACCGAGGAGGGGTGTTTCCCCTCCGACCTGCCGATTGTCTTCCATAACACATACATTTAAAAACACTGAAAAGCCCCCATCATAGTTGAGGGGGCTAATCTATTAGTAATATTAATGTTTTTTTCGATTGTTATCATCAGTATCGAATTCAACTTCTGAATTTCCGTTAATATAGACTTTTAAAATGTTAAAATTGCGGTTTTTATTTTTTAAATCATTTTCGCTCTCGTTCTCGTTATCTGCATGCACGTCGTTGTCGAAATCAACATTATCTTTACCTTTCGAGAAGAAGTACTCTTGGTTACCATCCTTATCAAATTTTTTATCATACTTTCTCCACATCTCCATAACCTCCTTTACTTCTGATTTAATTGTATTTTATTCATAAATAACGTATATGGAATGGCTTGTGTCTTAAGGTACCAGCTTAATTATATGCAGCCTTGCCAGCCTCAGAATAAACCGACGTATTCAAGGAAGTGCTCCTTACCTGAACACTGCCAATTCTCATTTCCTTTTGATTTGATATCTGTTCTTCAACAGTTAGTAAGGCACACATAAAAACCACACAGGTGCAAATGACTGCTGTGTGGATAGTTATCATAATTTAATTAATCTATAACGGACAGTGACCAGGGCTAACTGACCCTAAATGTCCGATTCGGTTCAACTAACATTCAGCGGGGAAAAGCGCCCCGCTGAATGAAGTTTCACTTTATCCCGCATGTAATGGTCAGTAATCCGCCAAAATACGGCGGCTAACTGACCCTAAATGTCCGATTCGGTTCAACTAACATTCAGCGGGGAAAAGCGCCCCGCTGAATGAAGTTTCACTTTACGACCACTCCTTCATGATCTATCTGTAGTAACGCTATCTGATAATTAGGCAGCAGATCTTTACAATAGTGGAGGATGGCCTCTCCTTTTCCTTTTGGGGCAAATGACATCATAGTTGGTCCCGACCCGCTAATAACCGTTCCGTAAGCACCGGACTTTTTTGCTTCGCTGCGGATGTTATCATAATGTGGAATCATATCTTTCCGGTATGGTTCATGAAATAAATCCCTTTCCATCATCCTGCCTGCCATCTGAAAATCACCCGAAGCAAGGGAGGCAATCAACACATTGCTGACTGCACTTGCTGAGGCGGCACGCTCCCTCGTATACGTATCAGGCAAAACGTTTCTGGCAGCTTTTGTCTCCAAGCCGTCATCCGGGATATACACCACTACATCAACCCCAGGAACGGGCAATTGAACCCAATCTATCATCCGTTCCGTGGCAGTCGATATAACAAATCCTCCCATTAAAGCCGGTGCAACATTATCCGGATGCCCTTCAATTTCAGTGGCCAACGTGAGCTTTTGTTCACGCGTCAGGGACAAACCACATGCCTGATCAGCCAGTTCAATACCGGCAACAATCGCCGATGCACTGCTGCCAAGCCCACGTGCCAGTGGTATATCACTTCGGACAGCCATTTTACACGCAGAAAGTTCTTGTCTCCAGCGTGATGCGATGTCACGAGCGATCTGTACAATAAAATGATCATCAGTCCTCACGAGCTCCGGCAAATGTGGTGAGTGCTGTTCAATCTCCCATTTGTCAGAAGCTGAAATATCGAGCGTTAAATATAAATTCAAAGCCAAACCCATTGAATCAAAACCCGGCCCAATATTTGCCGAACTTGCCGGAACACGTATCCTGAAAGGCCTCATGATGTCACCAGCTTTTCAATATAATCCGTGACGGTTTTTTCATCATTCGGCAGCGTAACCGGCTCTTTATCCATTTGATCGATAGCCGTCTGTGGATCCTTGAGTCCATTACCAGTTAAAACAGCTACAACCTTTGACCCCTCAGCAATTGTGTTTTGCTGCCGCTGTTGGATAACGCCGGCAATCGATGAACAGGAACCCGGTTCGGCAAAGACTCCTTCCGTCGCTGCCAACAACTTTTGCGCATGGGCGATTTCAGCGTCGGTCACCGAGCCAATTTTGCCGTCGGATTCTTCCCGTGCCTCTACAGCCAGATTCCAGCTTGCCGGATTGCCGATCCGAATGGCTGTTGCGATTGTTTCCGGGTTGGGAATCACTTCGTTCCGGACAATAGCAGCCGCGCCATCTGCTTCAAAACCGTACATTTTGGGGCGCCCTGTCCGTTTTATACCATCGTATTCCTTGAACCCTTTCCAGTAGGCACTGATATTGCCGGCATTGCCGACAGGAATCGCGAGAATGTCAGGTGACGAACCGAGTGTATCGCAAATTTCAAAGGCGGCGGTTTTTTGCCCTTCCAGCCGATATGGGTTGACCGAATTGACAAGTGTCACCGGCGAGGTTTCGCTTAGTTTCCGGACGATTTTCAGGGCGTCGTCAAAATTGCCGTCAATCTCGACAATATCGGCCCCATACATGACCGCCTGAGCCAGTTTTCCGAGTGCAATTTTGCCTTTTGGAATAACAATGATCGCCCTGATACCGGCTCGGGCTGCATAGGCTGCAGCTGAGGCGGACGTATTGCCGGTTGAGGCACAAATGACCGCATTACTGCCTTCTTCAATCGCTTTGGCAACAGCAAGCGCCATCCCCCGATCTTTAAACGATCCGGTCGGATTAGAACCTTCCACTTTGCCATATAAGTCAATACTTAATTGCTCGGACAATGCCGAAAATCGGATGAGTGGGGTATTGCCTTCCTGTAACGAAATCTCAGGTGTTTTCCCTGTAACAGGCAAATAAGATTGATAGTGTTTGATCAAGCCTGACCACGTCATGCCTCAGCATCCCCTTCTACTTTGTAAAAGCTCTTGATGTCAGGCACTTCATCAAGCTTGTTAAGTGCACCCAATGCTTGTTGCATCTTTTCCAGTGAAGACCTGTGTGTAATGACGACAATTTCTGCCGTGTCAGCTTCTTTTGACGGATTTTGCAGAATTTGTTTAAAGCTGATGTCAAACTCGTTAAATAATGACGATATACGGGAAAATACACCCGCTTCGTCTTTTGCATGGAAACGAATATAGTATTGGCCGAAACGCTGATCTACCGGCTTTAATTCCTTCTTAAAGCGGGGCTCGACAAATTGGCTGCCCGTCACACCCCGGTGCATATTCTTAATGACGGTGACAACATCGGAAATGACCGCCGCGGCAGTTGGCATGCTTCCCGCACCCGCGCCGTAAAACATCGCTTCGCCAATCGCCTCACCATATACATAAACAGCATTATATTCATTTTTGACATCTGCGAGTGGATGGTCCTTAGAAATGAGCGCCGGTTCGACATTCACTTCCACTTGCTTCCCGTCAAATTTCGCAAATCCGATCAGCTTCATGGTAAACCCGAGATTATCACCATGCTGCAGGTCTTCCAGTTCAATGCCCTCTATTCCGGTTACGTCGACATCTTCCAAATCAATATATGTCGAAAATGCAAGTCTGCCAAGAATCGCCATTTTCCTGGCAGCATCAAGCCCCTCCACATCTGCTGCCGGATCTGCTTCAGCAAAGCCAAGTTCCTGAGCTTCTTTTAAAGCATCCTCATAGCTGACACTTTCATGATGCATTTTCGTTAATATGTAGTTCGTTGTGCCGTTCACGATTCCCAATAATTGCTCAATATGATCTGAAGCGAACCCATCAGTAATCCCTCTTAGAATAGGGATTCCACCAGCAACACTGGCTTCATAATAGAAGTCACATTTATTCCTGGCCGCAGCTTCATGCAACTCAGCACCATACAGGGCAACTAAATCCTTATTCGCTGTGACCACATGTTTTTTGGCTTCAAATGCCTTCAGAATCGCTTCACGGGCTTCTTCGATACCACCCATCACTTCAACAATGACATCAATTTCCGGGTCATTTAAGACGTCATCAGGGTTCGTTGTGAGCACTGTCCCATTGGTTGCAGCATCAACATCACGTGTTTTATTCGGATTACGGACCAATGCGCTTTTAACATGGACATTACACCCGAGCTGATGAGCGAGTTTTGCCTGGTGCTGCTCAATAAGGCTTATAACACCTGAACCAACGACGCCGACACCTAACAAACCAATCGATACCATATTTTTCAAATCATCACCCCATATTCTGTTTAACAATATTTTATACATTTAAACACGAATAGCGACGTATGGCAATAGCGAATTTTTGAACGATTTCATTTTTATAGCCGAAGAACCGGGAATGACTTGATTCAGTTGACATACGTTACATCATCATATTACAATTAGTTTTAATTCAAATTAAACAAATTAAACCTAAATGCGATGGAGAGCGATTGTTTATGGAAGAAAATTTATCATTAAAAGCGTTTGTTGTCCTGATGAAAGCTGCAAAATCTTTAACCGAATACGTCAAAAAGGACATCAGCCGGTATGATATGAAAACGAGCGACTTTGCTGTGCTGGAAGCCTTATATCATAAGGGAAACCTGACTGTAAAACAGATCTCTGAAGCGGTGCTCATCAATGCCGGATCCATGACGTATGTGATTGATAAACTTGAAGCCAAAGATTTGCTCGAGCGCCGGCCGTGCAAGGATGATCGCCGTGCTGTATATATCCATATCACCGAAAAAGGTAAGCAGCTGATGAACGACATTTTTCCCAAACACCAGGAAGCAATCGAAGAAGTTTTTCAAGAACTGACGGCGGATGAAAAGAAAACGGTTATCGATCTTCTAAAGAGAATCGGACAAAGATAGATGATGACAGAAAG
>NZ_DATGTI010000175.1:0-6891 GCF_035301925.1 Lentibacillus sp.
CTTTTTAAAACACTGTCATTTGTTTTTAAGCGGTTTTCTTCTAAAATTATAGCCATACGCCCAATGCAAATAACAGACCAAACGCCCAGTGATGCCATGCCGCCCATTTCATCCCGCTCAGTTCATCAGGCCTTGAAGCTCCTTTTCGGAAAGACCAGCGCAAACGGCCAGCTGCAGGCAAGGCCAGCAAAACTATAATCGATGCTGCTGGAACGACACCTGCCAGTACCAGTGCGAGAACTGTCAGGTAGGGCAGTGTCAGTAATGTAATCAGCAAATGGACTGCATGTTTCCGGCCCAGCAGCGTTGCCAATGTATTTCGGAATGTATGATCCTTTTCGATATCCCGTATATTATTAGTCAGAATCATCGATGCAATCATAAAAGCAAACGGCAGAGAGACGAATGCGATTGTGAAATCCAGTGTATAGCCTTGAACAATATAGCTTAATATCGTGACAACCGGGCCGAGAAACGTGAATGCCACTGTTTCGCCCAAACCGATAGAACACAGCGGACGCGGACCAGCCGAATAAAGATAACCAAAAATAATTCCGGCAATGCCTGCAGGTATAATCCAGAACGTACTTTGGACGGCTAGCCAAAATCCAATGATGACAGCGGCACAAATCATCGTGATGGCTAGATATGGAACTGTATGATGAGCAGGCCCTCGTGCCGCCGAAGCATCAGCTATCCATTTATCATGATCCTGCCCATGCTGAAAATCATAATAGTCATTAAATAGATTTGTTGCTGATTGAATGAATAGCGCTGCCATAAGCATTGCTAAAAATACATCAACACGGAATCCCCCCTGAAGGGCTGCCAATCCCGTACCGACTAATATCGGGGTGATTGTCCCGGTCAGTGTCATTGGACGAAACAGCTGAAGCCATGATGCACGATAATAGTAGACTTCTTCCTTGTGATTGACTGCGGACTGTAGCATATCCTTCAGCCTCCTTGACTTATAATAAAATCATCAGAACAATGAGTGCCATAAAACCGATAACCTCAACTGATTCGAGCAATGCGACTTTTGCCAGGGCTTTTAATAATGGCTTTTTATCCCCGGAATCGGCTTGCTGCCATAGCTTACTTTGTGAAAACACGTTGATTGATTGCCGATATCCCACAAAAATTCCCCACAACAGTGTAACGGACCCTATGATTAACGCTGACAACCAAATATTCCCGTATCTAGTCTCCCACAAGTCACGCCATTGGCTGATCGGGCCGAATACAGTTCCGAGTAAAATCCCGGTGATGATGACACCGGCCCCGGCGCCCGTCAAAAATTTGTGCGACCATTGCATGAGTGCAAGCAACACTTGCCGCTGTTGTATGAAAACCATTTTTCGGACAGCAGGGTAAACACCCCAGCCGATAAACAAAATACCGCCAACCCAGGTTATGGCAAGCAAAATATGCACGAATAAAAGCGCTTGACGAACTTCCCATGGCATAATTAAGCACCAGCTTTGCTTTATTTGATTTTATTGTATACACGGGAAACGTCACGTGATGTGATACATATCACAAAATTTCATACGTTCATGTTTTCTGAACGTGAGTTTTTGTCTATTTTGTGGCAAAATGGAATTAGTCAGGATTAAAGGGGAGATCCAAGATGCGGCCGGCAATTGTCCAGGAACAGAAATTACAGCTTAAGATGAATCAGTCGCTTATTCAAGCGATTCATCTGCTGCAGTATTCCGGGATCGAAGTGGTTGAGTATATAAAGGAAATAGCCAAAGAAAACCCTTTAATCGAGGAAGTGAATTTCGACTACGAGATAAGCAGTTTTAAACAAGCCAACCCAAATGAAACGCCAATTGGCGAAATCAATCAAGCAGAAATGACAATGTATGAACACCTCAAAAGCCAGCTTTACTCAATTGATGTACCGGATGATTTAAGACAAACCGTTCTTTTCGGGATAGATTCATTGAATGAAGACGGGTACCTGGATATCGAAATGGAAGTTTGGGCGGAACAGTGTGATAAAACGGCTGATCAAGTGGAAGAGGCTTTACGGTGGATCCAAATGCTGGAACCCAAAGGTGTTGGAGCACGGAGTCTTCAGGAATGTATTCTGCTGCAGCTGCCTGATCACGAGCCGTTTTTGCCGGAACTTCTGACCGATCATTTGGCATGGGTTGCCGATGAAAATATCACTGAAATCGGTGATTATTTTCATGTGAGCGAGGACGAAGCAGAAGAGATTGTTAGACAAATCCAATCTTGTCATCCAAAACCGGGCCAGATTATATCTATAAAGAATACAGAGTATATTATTCCGGAAGCATATATTTATGAGGAAGATGGCAACTGGAAAATTTCCTTTTATAAATGGCATTCACCAACTATTAAAATCAATGAATCCTATAGGAATCTCCGTGTGGATGAAAAACAGGCAGCCGACTTCTTAAAGGAAAAGTCCAATCAGGTCAGTTGGCTGAAACAGGCGATCCAGTTCCGGGGCAGCACATTGGAAAAAGTGATCGAAAAAATTGTAGAGAAACAGCGTATGTATTTTGAACATGGTGCGTTTATGCTTCAGCCATTAACGTTAAAAGAAATTGCTGCAGAACTGGATATGCACATTTCCACAGTCAGCCGGGCGATCACCAATAAATATGTGCAGACAAAAACAGGCATTATTCCGCTGAAATTTTTTCTGCAGCCGGGTGTCAAACAGAAAAACGGGCAGCAGACTGCTTCGTTTGTTATTAAGCAATTAATAGCTGAATTGATCAAAAATGAAGACAAACAAAAGCCGTTGTCAGATCAGACGATCAAAAATCGACTTCTGGAAGAATTTGGCATTAGAGTTGCCCGTCGGACGGTAATGAAATACCGTGAACAGCTGGGAATACCAGCGTCAACGAAACGAAGATAAAGTGAAACTTCATTCAGTGGAGCGCTTTACTCCACTGAATGTTAGTTGAACCGAATCGGGCATTTACGGAAAATTAGCCGCCGTATTTTGGCGTATTATTTTCCGTTAGATGCGGGATAAAGTGAAACTTCATTCAGTGGAGCGCTTTACTCCACTGAAGCAGAGGAACAAAGGCTAAGTACTTGGGCGTCCTCGAAAAAGGAAAAGCACTTTTTTTTCGTGCGGTGTGTCGCTGCCGCAAGCTTTCCTTGTCCTGTTACAACGCCTTTATGGGCAGGAGCGAACAGATTTAGACATTTAGGGACAGTTACCTGGCGTTTCTTGCCGTATTACTGTCCATTACATGTGAGATAATGGAGGGGACAGTATGCAACACGTTATTTTTTATACAAAAGAAAATTGCCCATTATGCGATAATGCACTTGCCATACTTGAATTATTACAGCATGACTACCCGCTTGAAATAGAAGAAAGGAATATTTATACGAACGACGAATGGCTGGAAAAATATCAGCTGGAGATTCCTGTTGTACAAATAAAGGATATAACGCTAAACTGTGAACAGATCAGTTATGAGTCGCTGGAGCGTGCCTTAGAGGAGTCTGCAAAGTGACACAAACACCGGTCTTTAACTGGGACAAATCGTCTGCCCCCTGTCCTCCAAAAACATTTTGTTTGTATAATATGCCATGTATGATAAAATAAATTTGTAATGGAAAGTGCTGACTATATTTTTTTGCCTGCAGCGGGACAGAATATTACATTCCGGGACGTTTCATGACCCAACAAGGAGTATTTTACATGCACAACTTGATTGACATGCAGAAAAAATTATATCCGGACTTGCTGGAAATGATGCAGGAACGGTATGTGCTTCTCCAGAATATTGAGCTTTTGCAGCCGATCGGCAGACGTGCCCTGGCTGACAACACGCATCTCACTGAACGGCATGTGCGGAGTGAGGTCGATGTTCTTGCCAGACAAAATCTGATTCATATGTCATCAAAAGGAATGCAATTGACGAAAGAGGGGAAATTAGTAATTGACCAATTAGCAGACGTCATGCATGAAATAATGGGCCTGAATGTTTTAGAAAAACAATTGCAGGAAATATTGCAATTGGACAATATTATGATTGTTCCCGGTAATAGCGATGAACACGATTGGGTAAAACAAGAAATGGGAAAAGCCTGTGTGTCATTTTTGAAAAAACGCATGCCATCGGATCAGACGATTGCTGTCACAGGTGGCACAACCATGGCTGCAGTTGCTGATATGATGAATCCTTTCAATGATAATCGGGATTGTCTGTTTGTCCCGGCCAGGGGCGGCATCGGTGAAAAAGAAGAGAATCAGGCCAATACCATTGCTGCCAAAATGGCAAGGCAGGCAAAAGGACGTTACAGGCTGTTGTATGTCCCGGATCCTTTAAGCGAGACATCATACAGAACGATGATAAAAGAACCTGCTGTGATTGAGGTGTTAAAGCTTATTCAGGGCTCTTCCTTCGTTCTGCATGGAATAGGTGATGCCATCACAATGGCGCAGAGGCGTAAAACATCAAAAGATATTATTCAAAAACTGAAAACAGAAAAAGCTGTCAGTGAGGCATTTGGTTACTATTTTGATGCTGATGGCAGCGTTGTCCACAAAGTAAGGACGATTGGCCTTCACATGGATGATTTAACGGAAGGCAGTCAGACAGTCGTTACTGTGGCAGGCGGCAAATCAAAGGCACAGGCCATCACGTCGTATTTTAAACAAGGCAGGAGTGACCTTTTGATAACTGATGAAGCGGCAGCGGAAGCGATTTTAAGGGAAAAATCTTCCCTTTGAAATAAATATGACCAATAGTCATGAGGAGGAATTTCAAATGGCAATTAAAATGGGAATTAATGGTTTTGGACGTATCGGACGCAATGTTTTTCGTCAGGCACTAAAAAATGATGACGTTGATGTTGTTGCCGTCAATGACTTAACGGATGCGAATATGCTGGCACATCTATTGCAGTATGATTCCGTTCACGGTGTACTTGACGAAGAAGTTACGGTTAGTGGCTCAAACATTGTTGTCGGTGGTAAAGAGATTAAAGTACTGTCGGAACGTGACCCTGCTGATCTTGGCTGGGGCGATCTTGGCGTGGATATCGTCATTGAATCAACCGGCCGCTTCACGCAGCGCGATGATGCGAAGAAACACCTTGATGCAGGTGCGAAGAAAGTAATTATCTCAGCACCGGCTAAACAGGAAGATTTGACAATGGTCATGGGTGTTAACGAAACAGACTATGATCCTGAGAAACACCATATCGTTTCCAATGCTTCCTGCACGACAAACTCGATTGCACCGCTTGCGAAAGTATTACATGATAAATTTGGTATTAAGCGCGGTCTGATGACGACTGTTCACTCTTATACGAATGACCAGCAGATTTTAGACTTGCCGCATAAAGACTACCGCCGTGCACGTGCAGCAGCACAGAATATTATTCCGACAACAACCGGTGCTGCTAAAGTTGTCGGCAAAGTTGTGCCTGAATTAGAAGGCAAACTGAACGGTATGGCAGTACGCGTACCGACACCGGACGGCTCACTGATTGATCTGGTCGCTGAACTGGATCAAAATGTGACTAGAGAAGAAGTGAATGAAGCATTTAAGACTGCTGCTGAAGAAGAAGGGTTAAAAGGCATTGTCGGCTACAGTGAGGCACCGCTCGTTTCCAGTGATATTGTCGGCAGCACGTACTCCTCATTGTTTGATGCCCAGTCAACGATGACCATGGAAGATAACATGGTAAAAGTCGTTTCATGGTACGACAACGAAATGGGCTATTCCGCACGTTGTGTTGATTTGGCAGTGTATATCGGCAAACAGGGATTTTAAGATAAATTATAAAGGGGGAGGACTATATCCTCCTCCTTTTTAAATGTATAATAGACAGTGTACATACTAGCTGAGCAGGAGGTTCTGACATGAACAAAAAAACACTGCATGATCTTGATGTCAATAACAAAAAAGTGTTTTGCCGTGTGGATTTCAATGTACCCATGAAAGATGGCAAGGTAACAGACGACACGCGAATCAGGTCAGCACTGCCGACCATTGAGTATTTGGCGAAAAATGGGGCAACGGTCATTTTGGCAAGTCATCTTGGACGGCCAAAGGGCAGTGTAGTTGAAGAATTGCGGCTTGATCCAGTTGCGGAGCGCCTAAGTGAACTGCTTGGGAAAGAAGTGGTTAAAACCGATGCTGTTTACGGGAAAGAGGTGAATGAGGCCTTATCACAAGTCAGCAATGGTGACATCGTATTGCTTGAAAATCTCCGCTTTGAGCCGGGTGAAGAAACGAATGATCCTGATTTAGTAAAGGCTTTTGCTGATATGGCTGATTTGTACGTTAACGATGCATTCGGTACAGCACACCGGGCACATGCGTCAACAACAGGTGTGGCGGAAAAACTGCCCGCTGCAGCCGGCTTTTTAATGGAAAAAGAAATTGATGTACTTGGCAGAGCATTGGAAAATCCCGATCGGCCGTTTACAGCCATCATCGGCGGTGCCAAGGTCAAAGATAAAATTAACGTGATTGACCACTTATTGGATAAAGTCGATAACCTGATCATTGGCGGTGGTCTTGCCTATACGTTTGTGAACGCACAAGGCTATGAGATTGGCAATTCCTTACTTGAGGAAGATAAAATTGATTTGGCAAAAGAATTCATGCAAAAAGCACAAAATAAAGGCGTTCATTTTGTCATGCCGGAAGATGTTGTGGTGGCGGATGATTTTTCCGCAGATGCCAACACTAAAATCGTCGATATTAAAGAAATCCCTGCCGATTGGGAAGCGCTGGATATCGGACCGAGAACACGCGAAACCTATGACCGGATTGTGAAAGAGTCAAAGCTGATTATCTGGAATGGTCCGATGGGTGTGTTTGAATACAACGCTTTTGCCGGCGGGACAAGAGCGGTTGCCGAAAGCCT
>NZ_DATGTI010000176.1:0-4683 GCF_035301925.1 Lentibacillus sp.
GAAAATTGCCGAAGCGATGAAAGCACTTGCAGTTACCGACATAAAAATTTTCTTATTGGCCAAAGAAAGATCCTCCTTCTAAGTTTCGTGTTGAAATATGTCTCATATTATACATGAAGGCTTAAAAGTTTAATAGATTCCTGCCACATTTGTAATCAACTTGTGGTGATTATGTAATATTTTGTAACATTATGCAGTGTAGGAAAGAAATGGATAAATATCATGCGGAAAATTGGGAGTCGAGCGATAAAGCATGGGGGGCGTGAACTCTCGATGGCTGAGAAAATGGAGACATGTTCCCGAGTCCGGCGTTTATGGGCGCGAGGAACAAAACATGGGCGCGAAAACGAATTTATGGGCTCGAATTCCCGAACATGTTCCCCAAATCAAAAGCATAGGCCCGTGGATGGAAACATGTACCGGAAAATAGAAGCATGGGCGTGAAATCAAAAATATGTTCTCGTGCACTCTTCCGAGCCCTCAATCATGGGTGTTGACACGCTAACATGTGCACCAGCCGCAAATCATGCACACCTAAAATCCACCCAAAGCCAGAGCCTGCACGACCCTAGACCCACCCTCTCTCAACCTAATCCAAAAAAACTATCACGATTTGCCAAGATGTATGTTATAATTTCGTTTATGATGCCGAAATCATATAATAGATTATCAGACGACAACAGTATAGAACGTCGAAACAGGAGGTAAACAACAAATGGAAGAAACGATATCCCTCAAAGAGATTTTTGAGGTCATCAAGAAGCGGATTCTGCTCATCATCAGCCTGATCGTGGGTGCGGCCCTCATTGCAGCGGTGGCCAGTTATTTCGTACTGACACCGAAATATGAATCCAGCTCCATGTTTGTGGTGAACCAGAAGCAGCAGGAAGATCAATCGTCTGAATTCACGCAAAGTGACATTCAGGCTAATGTCAAACTGATTAATACGTATAATGTTATTATCAAAAGTCCGGCCATTCTGGAACAGGTGATAGATGAACTCGGTTTGAATTATTCGGTCGGTCAGCTGGAAAGCAGCCTTAACGTCTCGAGTGCCGAGAATTCACAGGTCGTGACCGTAACGGCAACCAATTCGGATCCCGCGCTTGCGACGAAAATTGCCAATACGACGGTGCAAATTTTTCAACAGGAGATCCCGGATATCCTGAGCGTCGATAACGTCTCAATCCTGTCCGAAGCAGAAATGAACGGGAACCCATCTCCCGTCAGCCCGAAACCAATGCTGAATATCGCCATCGCGATTGTGCTTGGTGGCATGATTGGCGTCGGGCTTGCGTTTCTGCTTGAGTATCTTGATAACACGATCAAAACCGAAAAAGATATCGAGGATAAACTCGGTGTTCCGGTGCTTGGTGTCATCTCGCACGTATCAGATGATGATATTCAAGTAAACCAATTCCAGTCACGGAAACAAACGAGAAGCAGAGGTGAAATGCATGGCACGCAAGAAGAAAAAGTCAACTAAGAACAGTAAGATGCGGCACCTGATTACCAACTTGAATCCGCGTTCGCCGGTATCCGAACAGTACCGGACCGTCCGTACCAATATCCAGTTCTCATCAGTGGATAATCTGCTGCAGGCCATACTCGTGACCTCTGCCGGTCCTGGGGATGGCAAATCGATGACAACAGCAAACCTGGCTGTGGTTTATGCCCAGCAGGGGAAACGCGTACTCTTAATTGATGCAGATATGCGCAAGCCGACGATGCATTATACTTTCCGCCTTGACAACTTGAAAGGGCTGAGCAATGTGCTGGTCGGTGAATCACCTCTCACGGAGACGATTGCACCGAGTGACGTCGACAACCTTGATGTCCTCTCATGCGGTCCGATTCCGCCGAACCCGTCAGAGCTACTGGCATCGGAAAAAATGGCACGGACCATCGAGGAAGCCCGCAATATCTATGATGTTATCCTGTTTGATACGCCACCGGTCCTGGCTGTAACGGATGCGCAAGTTCTTGCCAACTTGTGTGACGGGTCACTCCTTGTCGCCCGCAGCAAACAAACTGAATACGAAGCAGCCCAAAATGCCATTCAGGCACTTCAGGCCGGTAATACTAAAATCCTGGGCACCATCCTGAACGACATGACGAAAAAAGAATCGAATTACTATTACTATTACGGCAGTTAACGGACAGCGGCTCTCCCTCTCTAAACAGGGAGAGTCGCTTTTTGTCGGAAATTGTAAAAATCATCCAAAACTATGACTTTTTGACAAATAGGGTGACTTTAAAATGACTTTTAATTGTTTCAAAGACTCATTCTCTCTGCTATAATTATGGTGGGTAAAAAGTCCTAATTATTAAAAGGGGAATGCGAGTATGATAGATATACACTGTCACATTTTGCCTGGGGTTGATGACGGATCCAAGACCTTGGCGGAAAGCATGGCGATGGCCAAGGAAGCAGCCAAACAGGGGGTTTCCAGAATCGTTGCCACACCGCATCATAACAATGGGCAATACGAAAATAACGGACAAGACATATTTGAAGCTGTTCATCAATTAAATGCGCAGCTGAAAGATGAAGGTATTCCGGTTGAAGTTTTCCCCGGTCAGGAGCCGAGGGCCAGTGGAGATATGCTCGCTGATCTGGAAAGCGGCGATGTGGTTGCACTAAACTGCAACAGCGGCTATGTTCTGATTGGATTCCCATCGTCCCATGTACCAGCGTACACGACTCAGCTGCTATTTGACATGCAGATTGCCGGGTACAAGCCGATTGTTGTTCAGCCGGAACGTAATCAGGAATTAATGGAAAACCCGGATAAGCTGTATCGGCTGGTCAAGAATGGCGCGCTGACACAGGTAACGGCTGGCAATCTGATTGGCAAAGCTGGAAAAAAGATAGAGCGGTTTGCCAATCAAATGGTCGAAGCCAATTTAGCTCATTTCATGGCATCTAACGCACACAGTGTTAAAAAGCGCGTGTTTTACATGCGGGAGGCGCTTAATTATCTGAAAAAGAATTATGGCGAGACATTAGCCAATCAGTTTACGGAAAACAGCGAACTGCTTCTATTAGGACAAACGATCATTCAAGAACCGCCTGAACGCATCAGACCCAAGAAAAAGTGGCTGATATTCGGCTGAACGGTTGGATAACGACGCTTCCTTTGCTAGAATGAGGATACATGACACGTAATACTAATGAACCAGCCGGGAAGTGACGACATGATTGATATCCATTGCCATATTTTGCCGGGGATTGACGACGGCGCGCAAACAATTAATGATACGCTGGACATGGCTAAAGCAGCCGTCGACCAGGGTATTCATCATATTGTGGCCACACCGCATCACCGCAATGGCAAATATGACAATATCAAAACGGACATTCTGAAATACACCAGTATTCTGAATGATAAACTGGCGGAGGAAGACATTCAGCTTACGATTCTCCCGGGCCAGGAAACCCGTATCAACGGTGATATGGTTGAAGGTCTGGAACAGGGCGAGATTCTGCCAATCAATGAAAATACCAAATATGTCTTTGTCGAATTTCCGTCGGGGCATATACCGCGATATGCTAAACAGCTATTGTTTGATATACAACTCAAGGGGTATATGCCTGTTATTGTGCACCCGGAGCGAAACAAGGAGATCATGGAGGATCCGGATAAGCTGTATCGCATGGTTGAAAAAGGTGTGCTGTCACAAGTGACGGCTTCAAGTGTGTGTGGAAAGTTCGGCAAAAAAATCCAGAAGTTCTCTCATCAGCTGATTGAGACGAACCTGACACACTTTATCGCATCTGACGCCCATAACACCTCAACACGCGGTTTTTATTTGAAGGATGCCTATGATGAGCTGCACAAAGCGCACGGGAACGAGACGTTTTACCTTTTCCGGGAAAATCCCAATTTAATGATTGATGGCAAAATGGTCAACCATCTGCCGCCCGAGCAAATCAAAAAGAAATCGATCTTCGGTTTATTTTAGGTGTGCATTTATTTGTATAGCCGACCTACTATTATTGATAGTAAGACTTACGATCCACAGCCCAGTAGGTGATGATGCTTTGATAAACGTAATGCTCGTCGATGATCATCGGTTATTCCGTGAGGGAGTCGAGGCCCTAATCAACCACAGAGATGACATCGAAGTAATTGCCATGGCAGATAATGGCGAACAGGCCAAAGCACTATTAGAAACAAAAAAGCCCGATGTCGTGCTGATGGATATTCATATGCCTGAACTGGACGGGATTAGAGCAACTGCCTATATTAAAGAAAATCACCCGGATGTGAAAGTTGTGATGTTGACGACCGCGAAAGATGAGGAGCTGGTTATTCGGGCCATCCAAGTCGGAGCGGACGGATTCTTGCTGAAAGATCTGTATCCGGAAAAACTGATTCAGTCGATTAAGGATGCAGTTATCGGCCAACATGTGTTATCAGGCGATGTTGCCAGCCTCCTGGTTAACCGCATCAGGGAACTGACACTTGATAAGAAGCAGGCTTTAGGCAAACGGCTTGGTAATCAGGGGATCCGTTTCACTAACCGGGAGCTCGATATCGCCTATTTGATTCTCAATGGCAATTCAAACAAGAAAATCGCAAACCACTTATTTCTCGGGCAGGGGACTGTCAAAAATTACATCAGTGAGATATACAGGAAATTGGATATCCATAATCGCAGGCAGGCGGTAGACTATTT
>NZ_DATGTI010000177.1:0-19084 GCF_035301925.1 Lentibacillus sp.
TTTTATTACGTATGTATAAAGCGATTTCATTTAATATGATTTGAAAATTGTGCTCCAGTTCATCCTGTTTTTGCTTTAATTGACTTTCCAGGCTCGGCATATACAAATTGACGAGTAACGCCGTTCCGATGCCAATAATAATAATGAAAAGCTGTTCGGTCAAAAAAGTAACGGAAATATATTCAGCACTATATAAGTTCAAAATGATGACGGAACTGGTCGCAATTCCCGGGGTAGCCTTCAGCCAGACGGTCACTGGTATGAAAAACGCAAGCATGATACCAATAACAATTGGATGATAGCCGATTAACTCAAAAAAGATGATGGAAAATAAAGCGGCTACCACACAAGCTAAAAAACGATGCCACGCACTCAATACAGAACGTTTTCGTGATGGCTGGATGCATAGAATCGTTAGAATGCCTGCCGATATAAAATTAGTCAAGCCCAAAACCTGTGCAATCGAAATGGAGATCGGAGTTCCTATTGCTGTCTTGATGGTACGGGAGCCAATCTTCATGTTAAATTCTCCTTAAAAAAACAGTGATTCGATGCATGATCTAACAAAATGAGGCTGACCCGTTATATTTGAGACAGCCCCATACCATAACCTCATTATGTTTAAATTTCTTCACAATGCTCATCGAATACTTTTTGCAGCTTGCCGACAACATCCATGGCACTGTAGCCTTCAATGTCAGAGCGTTCAAGCATCGTAACAATTTTGCCATCCTTTAGGAAAGCAAACGATGGTGACGAAGGCGGATAACCTTCGAAGTACTCCCGTGCTTTTTCCGTTGCTTCACGGTCTTGTCCGGCAAACACTGTGACAAGATGGTCAGGCCGTTTATCGTAATGAATCGCATTAGCTGCTGCAGGACGTGCCACACCACCGGCACAGCCGCATGTCGAGTTAACCATCACTAATGTTGATCCGTCACGCTTCATGGCTTCATCAACAGCTTCAGGCGTGGTTAATTCCTCATAACCTGCTTCCCGTACATCCTCACGAGCGGCATTAACGACATCATTCATGAATAAATTGAAATCCATATGATTGTCCATCCCCTTTTAATATTGTTTGATCGTGCATATGATTAGCTTATCAATATTATTGGGAGATTTCAATTTAGAAAACTTTTGTCTGTCCGGCAGCTCGAAGGATGAAAACAGTATGGGGTTTTCTAATAGATACTTGTTGTATTGGCATTGGTGTGTTCAACAATTTCCTTTACCCTTGCCAGGAATTGCCCAGCAATCAGTCCGTCCAATACTCGATGGTCAAGCGATAAGCATAAATTAACCATGTCACGGGCTGCAAACATATCATTTATAATGACCGGCCGCTTTACAATTGATTCAACCTGCAATATAGCGGCCTGCGGATGGTTGATCACACCCATGGACTGCACTGAGCCGAAAGATCCGGTATTGTTAACTGTAAACGTTCCACCCTGCATATCATCCTGTGTCAATTTTCCAGAACGTGCCCGCGCCGCCAAATCGTTGATATCCCTGGCGATACCTTTAATGCTTTTTTCATCGGCGTTTTTAATGACCGGTACAAACAGTTCCTGATCTTTTGCGACCGCAATGGATAAATTAATATCTTTATGTTGAATAATTTTATCGCCGGCCCATGTACTGTTTAATTGCGGGAATTCTTTCAGTGCCTGGGCTACAGCTTTTACAAAAAAAGCAAAGAATGTCAGGCTGTATCCTTCATGTTGTTTAAATTCATCTTTCACTTGATTGCGGTAATTGACCAAGTCGGTTACATCGGCTTCGACCGCCATCCATGCGTGTGGTATCTCTTGTGTGGATTTAACCATATTTTGTGCAATGGCTTTTCGCACACCGGTAACCGGGATTTCGATATCGCCCAACTTTGCCGATTGCTGCGGTACAGCTTGATGTTCCGATTGTGGTGATTTTAGATCCGCGGCTTCGGTAGTTTTCTGCTCATTTTTCGAAGTAGCTGGTGCCGGCTTATCACCGGAGGCAATCAGTTTCTCGATATCTTTTCTTGTAATCCGGCCGCCGCGCCCTGTACCGTCAACATACGCCAAATCAATATCATTTTCCTGGGCCAGCTTTAATACAGCCGGCGAATACCGTTTTTTCATGGAATTATCATTGGAAGTCTGCTCTGGTTTAGCCTCCTGATCAGGTTCACTTTGTTCAGCAGTGTTGGTTTCATCACTTGAAAGTGCGTCTTCTGTATCGATATAACACATGAGATCACCAACCTGAATGGTATCCCCTTCCTGTGCCACAACCTCTTTAATCACGCCTGTAAATGATGACGGCACTTCAGCATTAACTTTATCAGTCATGACTTCTGCAATCGGATCATATTTATTGATTTTATCCCCTGCGCTGACAAGCCAGGTACTGATTGTACCTTCCGTAACACTTTCCCCAAGCTGCGGCATGTTGATTCTTTCGGTTGCCATCCTGGAAATCCCTCCTTCTATCTGCCTATTTGGATTTAAAATTCAGCCAGTTCGCGAATGGCGTTTTCGACTTTATCCGGATTAATCATAAAATACTTTTCCATTGTTGGTGAAAACGGCATTGCCGGTATATCAGGACCAGCAAGACGCTGTATCGGGGAATCAAGGTCAAACAGGCAGTTTTCCGCAATAATGGCGGCCACCTCCCCGATAATACTGCCTTCTTTATTATCCTCTGTGATCAGAAGGACTTTGCCGGTTTTCTGTGCAGCCTTAATAATCGCTTCCTGATCCAGAGGGTATACCGTTCGCAAATCAAGTATGTGCGTATCCACACCCGCTTCTTCAAGTTTTTCGGCAGCCTGAAGCGCAAAGTGGACGCCCAGACCATATGTTATGACCGTTACGTCGTTTCCTTCCCGCTTCACATCTGCTTTACCAATCGGCAGAACATAATCTTCTTCTGGAACGTCACTTTTCAATAGACGGTATGCCCGTTTATGTTCGAAAAACAATACTGGATCATTGTCGCGAATCGAGGCCTTCAATAACCCTTTCACATCGTATGGTGTGGATGGCATAACGATTTTCAATCCCGGCTGGTTGGCAAATACGGCCTCAACGGATTGGGAATGATACAATGCACCATGCACACCACCGCCATAAGGAGCTCTTATGGTTATTGGCACATTCCAGTCGTTATTGGAACGATAGCGCATTTTGGCAGCCTCGGAAATGATCTGGTTAACGGCCGGCATGATAAAGTCGGCAAATTGCATTTCTGCAACCGGGCGCATACCATACATAGCAGCACCTATGCCGACACCGGCAATGGCGGATTCTGCAAGTGGTGTATCCAGCACACGATATTCGCCGAACGCATCGTGCAAACCTTTTGTCGCACCGAACACGCCGCCTTTTTTTCCAACATCCTCCCCTAAAATGAACACTTTTTCATCACGTTGCATCTCTTCCGATAAAGCAGCCGTAACTGCCTGTATATACGACATGACTGGCATAATAAATCTCCCCCCTACTCTTCATAAACATATTTCAGCGCGGACTCAGGTTCAGGGTATGCGGCATTTTCCGCATAGTCGGTCGCATCGTTTACAATCGAATCAATTTCACTGCGAATCTCCTGCTCCTGTTTTTCTGTCATCGTGTCTGTCTCTTTTAAGTATGCAGCAAATGAAATAATCGCATCTTTTTTCTTTGCTTCTTCCACTTCAGCACTTTCACGGTACTGTCGGTCGTCATCATCACTTGAGTGGGCTGTGAACCGGTAGGATACGGCCTCAATCAGTGTCGGTCCTTCCCCATTCACGGCTCGTTCTCTTGCTTTTTTAACTGCCTCGTACACCGCCAATGGGTCATTGCCATCGACTGTCACACCCGGCATACCATAACTGTGGGCACGATCGGAGACGTTGGTGCTTGCAATTTGTTTATCCAGCGGCACCGATATCGCATATTTATTGTTCTCGACCATCGTAATGACGGGCAGCTTATGAACACCGGCAAAGTTCAGCCCTTCATGAAAATCACCCTGGTTGGTCGACCCTTCGCCCAGTGTCACAAAGGAAGCAAAATCTTTTTTTTCCATTTTAGCGGCCAATGCAACACCAACAGCATGCGGAACTTGTGTTGTCACCGGTGAGGACTGGCTCAATATCCGATTTTTCTTTTGTCCGAAATGACTCGGCATTTGCCGCCCCCCGGAATTGGGATCTTCCGCTTTGGCAAACGCTGAAAGCATCAGTTCTTTGGCTGTCATCCCAAATGCCAGCACGACGCCCATATCCCGGTAATACGGTGCTGCATAATCGTTGTTACGATCAAGCGCAAATGAAGCGCCTATCTGTGAAGCCTCCTGTCCCTGACCTGAAATGACAAAAGGAATTTTTCCGGCACGATTCAACAGCCACATCCTCTCATCAATTTTGCGAGCCAGGAGCATGTGTTTGTACATGTCTACTGCCTGTTCATCCGTTAAACCTAACGATTCATGGCGATTTTTTGCCATTTGCTTTCCCTCCCCTTTTATGCAAAAGTAAGTATGATTTACCCGTGAATCTGATTGCCTTCTACAGCCATCGCTGCCTCACCCATCACTTCAGAAAGTGTCGGATGCGGGTGAACACTGTGTGCTATCTCCCATGGTGTTGCATCCAGTACTTTCGCAAGGCCCGCTTCCGAAATCATATCGGTAACATGCGGCCCGACCATATGCACACCAAGTAAATCTTCCGTCTTTTTGTCGGCAATGATTTTAACAAAGCCGCCTGATTCACCGTGGACTAATGCTTTCCCGATTGCCTTGAACGGGAACTTGCCGATTTTGGTATCAAACCCTTGATCAATAGCCTGTTTTTCTGTCAGTCCGACACTGGCAGCTTCGGGATTGGCATAAATGCATGACGGAATTGTGTCATAATCCAGCGGGAGTGGGTTTCGATCGGCCATATGTTCAACCGCCACAATGCCTTCGTGGGATGCCACATGCGCGAGCTGCATTCCGCCGATCACATCCCCAATCGCATAGATATGTGATTCTTTCGTTTGGTAAAAATCATTTGTCTGAATAAATCCTTTGTCAATAACGATATCGGTATTCTGCAGTCCAATATTTGAAGTAACGGCTTCTCGTCCAACAGAAACAAGCATTCTGTCGGCCGAAAACGTTTCGTTATGATGATTGATTTCAGCTTCTACCGTTACACCTTTTTCTTTTTGCAGTTTATCGGGCAATACTTTAGCACCTTTTACAACATGGACACCTTTTTTCTTCAGTTGTTTTTCAACTTCCTTGGCAATCACCTCATCTTCTGTCGGTAAAATATAGTCCATGTATTCAATGACAGTTACATCGACACCAAAATCTGAAAGCATCGACGCCCACTCAATACCAATTACGCCGCCCCCCACAATGATCATTGAGGATGGCAGTTCGTTCATGTTAAGCGCTTCATCGGAACTCATCACAATTTCCCCGTCCAATTCAAGCCCCGGCAGTGACCTAGGCCTGGATCCGGTAGCGATCAGCACGTTTTTTGGTACCAGCATGGTATTTTCGTCACCATTTTCATATTCGATTGATATCGTACCGGGCATTGGTGAGAAGATACTTGGACCCAAAATACGGCCAAAACCTTCATAGACATCTATTTTGCCCTTTTTCATAAGGCCATGTACACCTTGTTGGAGTGTTTTGATGATACGGTTTTTACGTTCCTGAACCTTGGCAAAATTTAACGTAATATCCGATGCTTCCACGCCGTATTCATTTGCTTCTTTTGTTTGTTTAAAAACTTCCGCACTCCTGAGCAGAGATTTAGATGGTATACAGCCTCTGTTCAAACAGGTCCCGCCTAACTCGCTTTTTTCAACGACAGCAACCTGCATACCAAGCTGAGACGCACGTATCGCAGCCACATATCCACCAGTCCCTCCTCCGAGTACAACTAAATCATATTCTTTCGCCATTAAATCAATGCTCCTCTCCAGTTTAGGTTAAAAGGGTATATGTTAGTCGATTCTTTCTTCTACAGAACTCATCATGCTGCTTCGTTTTTTCCAGGGCGATAATCATTATACCCTCTGATCCAGCTGCTTGAGCAAAATATGTTTACGGACGGAATGCATATTAGTCAATGATGCATCTATATCCGGAAAGTTCTTCACTGCTGCGTGGTAAATTTTTCAAAAAATGAAATCCTCATCATCAAAGACACTGATGTGCGTTGACATTTAGTGACTAAAACCCACAAAGGCTGGAATGACAAAACAATTGACCCTGTCACTTTCCATACGTGTTATCGCCTGCTCAATGGATGATGGCCATTCATCAGGAATTGACTTCGTGATGCGCTGAGAGATTGTATCCGTTCTTCGGCCATACGATCGGCAGCAATATAGGTTGGGATGTTATCACGTCTGGATATTTCAAACACTTGCATTAAGTTATCATAAATGGTTTCCACTTTTTTCATCGCCCGCTGTTTATTATAGCCATTTAATTCATCTGAGACATTGATGACACCACCGGAATTAATGACGTAATCAGGTGCATATACAATTCCCATTTCATGAATCCTATGGCCATGTTCATTTGTTTTAAGCTGGTTGTTTGCGGAGCCGGCGATAACTTTTGCTTTTAATTGCGGAATAGTTTCATCATTTATAACTGCGCCAAGCGCACACGGCGCATAAATATCGCAATCAACACTGTAAATCTCATCAGGGCTGACTGCTTCGGCACCGAATGCATCAATTGCGCGTTTGACAGCATTTTCGTTAATGTCTGTGACGATTAGGCGGGCTCCTTCTTTATGCAAATGCTCGCTCAATGCATAAGCCACATTGCCCATACCTTGAACCGCAACCGTTCTTCCTTCCAGTGACGCATCCCCAAATGCTTCCATTGCTGCTGCCTTCATACCTTTATAAATACCATAGCCGGTAATCGGTGAAGGATTGCCTGATGAACCTGGTCCGGCAGACGTGCCTGTCACAAAGTCTGTTTCCATATGAATCAGATCCATGTCATGTTCATCAGTGCCAACATCTTCTGCTGTAATGTACCGCCCGTTAAGACTTTGGATATATCTTCCGAAAGCGCGGAACATTTCCGGGTTTTTATCTTTTTTCGGATCACCAATTATCACTGTTTTACCGCCCCCAAGGTTCAGACCGGCAGCGGCATTCTTATACGTCATGCCCTTGGCCAGCCTTAAAGCATCTTCAATCGCATCTGCTTCGGAATCATATGTCCACATTCTTGAACCGCCCAATGCCGGTCCAAGTGTTGTATCGTGGATGGCGATGATTGCTTTCAAACCAGAATTTTTATCCTGGCAAAACACGAGCTGTTCATAATCAGATTCTTCCATATAGCTAAAAATTTCCATCATTAGTTCCCCCTTAAATGTGATTAAAAACTGTTCAAAACCCTTTTCAGTTTGCCTCTGCCGATACTAAAGTTTGCTTCTTTTTACTGAAGCGTATCCTGTTCATAGCATCAGCTACAGCGATAAGCTGTTTATATTTTAGCTTTCGCCTGCTGCTTCATTTCTGTCAGCATGACATCTGGCTGTCACCACCCCATTAATTCATTTGCAAAAACCATGCCAATTATTCAGTTTTGAAAGCGCTTTATTTATGCTTTGAGTACTATGCATATTATTGCATGCATGAAAATTATTGCATGTTACTTTTTTCAATTCCATATTTTTCGAGCTTATAGTAAAGATTTCGAATCGATATATTAAGACGTTTGGCAGTACGGGTTTTATGATAGTGATTATCCCGAAGCGTATCCATTATATATTGTTTTTCATATTGTTCCATAGCTTCCTGCAATGTCCGGTTTATCCCGGAGTCTTGTTGCAGCTGTTGAGACGATTCGGTAAATGGCATCAGTTCCGGTATATGTTTCTTTTGCACCACTTCCTCATTCATATCCATATAGATCATAGCACGTCCGATGATATTTTCCAGTTCACGGACATTGCCAGGCCAATGATAATTTTTTAAATACGCGATTGCCTGGTCATCAATGGCTTTTACATTTCGTCCATAATCCTGATTAATTTTTTGGATAAGGTATTCAATAAGTTCCGGCAAATCTTCTATCCGTTCTTTTAGTGACGGAATATAAATTGGAAGCCGATTCAAACGGTAGTATAAATCTTCCCGGAATGTTTTGTGCATAATGGCTTTCTCAAGATTAATATTTGTCGCCGTAATCACCCGGACGTCAATCGCTATTGGGGTGGTTCCGCCAACCCGGATAATCTCACCTTCCTGCAGTACACGGAGCAGTTTTGCCTGCATATGAAGGGAAAGTTCGCCAATTTCATCGAGAAAAATACTTCCCCTGTTTGCCTCTTCAAATAACCCTTTTTTACCGCCTTGTTTAGCACCGGTAAAAGCCCCTTCTTCGTAGCCGAATAATTCACTTTCAAGAATACTTTCGGCAATTGCTGCACAATTTACACGAATGAATTTATTATGCTTACGGTCACTTTCGTTATGTATAGCATGTGCAAACAACTCTTTACCTGTACCGGAATCACCGCGCAGGAGTACAGTTGCCGGCGTTTTTGCACCGACTTTGGCTTGTTCAAGCGCTATTTGCATCTCAGCTGAGGAGCCGATAATGTCATCAAACGTATATTTTGCTTCGAGATTACGGATAATCTGCCTTGCGCGTTTCAGTTCACTTGTCAATGACTGAATCTCGGACACATCATGCAGGACGCCAACACTTCCCTTTATCTTGCCATCAACGATGACAGGGGCTACATTTACTAATACCTCTTTTTTGGCCGGGCCCACTTTCATACGGACCCTTCTAACCGCGCGGCGCGTTTGCAGTACCTTCATATGCATACTCTCGCCTTCGGATATGTCAACGCTGGCAGGTTTGCCGATAATATCTGCTTCCCTGAGCCCGGTGATACGTGTATAAGCAGGGTTGATCATCATGCCGACCCCGTTTTCATCAACGACCGATATCGCTTCATCCGATGACTGGATGATCGCTTCAAGCAGTGTCTTGATGTCGTTAAGATCGGTATTTTCTTCCGCCAGATTCATGACCTCTGTAATATCTTTAAAAACAGCAAAAGCACCAAGTACCCGGTTTTCAGCATTTATGATTGGAATTCTGGTCGTTATTACCTTTTTGCCATTTTCCAGAATGAGTTTTTGATTGACTTCTTTTCTGCGGCTCCGCAAAACATGGGGGAGCCTTGTACCGGCAATGACATTTTTTATATCCTGACCAGTGAACTGTTCTTTAGCTATACCGATAATCCGCTCAGCACTTTTATTGGCAAATTGGACAATCTCCTGTTCGTTCACAACGATCATACCATCATGAATATTATTGAGAATAAGTTCTTGATTGTTTGCCTGAAGCTTTAATCGTTCCAGCAATGATTCTTTCTCTTCCATCAATTCGGAAATGATGTAGGCAACACTGCCCGGGATGACAACTGTATTTCCGCTGCGCTTTTCAAGCAATTGTGCAAGCACATCATCATCACCGGTCGCTTCAACAATAATGTCGACATGATCATCAATCCATTCGGTATAGCTCGTGCCAGTAGGAATTCCGTATGCTGCCGCAATTTTCAACCCTTTCGCATCAGGATTGATATCCGTAATGGCCACAACTTTCATTTTTTCCGTGTTATGCAAAAATTCCAGCAAGGCACTTCCGCCTTTTCCCGCTCCCACAATCAGCACACGTTTCATGTTCATCCCATCCTTGCAATCATTTGCATACTTTTAGCATACGCGATTGTGCAATTTTAAGCAATCCTATGACGGTAAAAAGTAAAACTTCATTCAGCGGGACGCTTTTCCCCTGCTGATGATGGGGAACAAAGGCTAAAAGCGCCACGTCAATCGCAACTTCTTTGTAACCGGCGCCCTGCAGGACTCAGCAAAATCGGACATTTAGGGACTGTTGACCGACGTCCTTTGGCGGGTTGCGGGATAAATATTTGGTGACGTGTTCCTATTTTCCTCCAATTTTGCTATACTTAGAAGAGTTTGATATACATTTGAAGGGAAAGACCGCAACCATGATCCGTATTGTTGCAGTGCTGCTGCTGTTCATACCCGGCCTGATTTCGGCTTTTGGGATTAAGTTGATGCGTGATGCATTATTCAATGACTTTTATTCAATTTTTTTCCATATTAGTGTCCAATTTATTGCCGGATTTATGTTATTTTTAGGCGGACTCGCATTTATAGGCGGTTTTATCGTACACCGTGACAGAAAAAATCAAAAGACCAAACGAAAACGAAGATGATCATTGAAAAGACTTAATACATTACCAATGGAGAGGTGTAGCATGAAAGTTGTAAAATTCGGGGGAAGTTCTGTAGCAAGTGATGAACAAATTAAAAAGGTGGGTTCCATCATTGCGGATGATTCCGAGCGAAAATTCGTTGTTGTGTCAGCTCCGGGGAAGCGTTTTGATGATGATGTCAAGATAACCGATCTGTTAATCGAATTGAGCGAACTTGTGCTTCAAAATAAATCTGTTGAAAAGATTTTTTCAGATATTATGGAACGGTTCGCGGACATCATCAATAAGCTTGAGCTTTCAAATTCGATTCTCATTGGTATTAAACAGTCCATCCAAAATACCCTTGACAGTGAATCGTCTGATCAAATGAAAGCGGATCGACTGAAATCAATTGGTGAGGACAGTTGTGCTAAAATCGTCAGTGAATATTTAAAAACCATCGGATTGAATGCTCATTACGTTAGTCCGAAAGAAGCTGGTATCATTGTCAGCGATGAGCCCGGAAATGCCCAAGTACTTCCGGAAAGCTTTGGCAAATTATATGAATTACGCAAGCGAGACGGAATCATTGTCATACCAGGTTTTTTCGGATTTACAAATAATGGCCGCTTAATGACATTTCCAAGGGGCGGATCAGATATTACCGGGTCAATTGTTGCTGCGGGGGTCCAGGCAGATTTATACGAAAATTTCACGGATGTTGATTCCGTGTATGCGGTCAATCCGAAAATTGTCAGCAACCCTGAGAAAATAACAACATTAACATATAAGGAAATGCGTGAATTATCATATTCCGGATTCGGTGTATTTCACGACGAAGCGCTTATGCCTGCATTCCAAGCGGAGATACCCGTGTGCATTAAAAATACGAATAATCCGGCCAGTCCCGGCACAATGATTGTTTCGGAAAAAGATCCGCGTTCCAGATGTGTCGTAGGGATTGCCAGTGATACGGGATTTTCCAACTTATATGTCAGCAAATACCTCATGAACCGGGAAATCGGCTTCGGACGCAAATTGCTGCAAATTCTGGAGGATGAGTCCATTTCCTTTGAACATGCCCCTTCAGGAATTGACAATATGTCCGTTATTATCCGGGACAGTCAGCTGACTGCTGAAAAAGAAATAAATGTCATCAACCGTATCAAGCAGGAACTCAATCCTGAAACAATTTCCATTGATTACGGTTTCGCCATGATCATGGTTGTCGGCGAGGGCATGATGAGTGCAGTTGGTATTGCTGAAAAATCGGCAGCTGCATTTGCCGAGGCTAATATTAATATTGAGATGATCAACCAGGGGTCATCCGAAGTATCGGTCATGTTCGGGATACGCAAAGATAAACTGGAATTAGCCGTTAAGTCACTGTATCATAAATTTTTTGAGTAAAAAACTGTATGGCGGGATATCCCGCCATACAGTTTTTTACTATGTTCACAAAAGTGAGACCATTACTTTCAGCTTGCCTTATACTCCAGCCGCAGCCGGTCAGCCACCATGGCAATGAACTCTGAATTAGTTGGTTTGGCTTTGGAAATATTGACCGTATAACCGAATAATGCAGAAATTGATTCAACATTTCCTCTGCTCCAGGCAACCTCGATGGCATGCCGTATCGCCCGTTCCACGCGTGATGCCGTCGTATTGTATTTTTTGGCAATATCAGGATACAATACTTTGGTTATCGAGCCCAAAAGTTCGATGTCATTATAAACCATGGTAATGGCCTCTCTTAAATACATATATCCTTTGATATGTGCCGGCACACCAATCTCATGAATAATATTTGTGATACTTGCCTCCAAATCCCTTTTCCTGCGCTCTTTACCATTGGATTTTTTCGGCGGCGCCTGTTTTATCGTATCTGTACCCTGCACCTGACGGATCTGTTCGGCCAAATTATCCAATTCAAATGGTTTTAAAATAAAATATGATGCCCCTAAATCAACTGCTTTTTTCATGACTTCTTCCTGTCCAAAAGCAGTCAGCATAATAACGTTTGGATCATGGTTCCTTTCTTCAGCACGGATTGTATTCAATACACCCAGGCCATCAATATGCGGCATAATAATGTCTAATACGAGGACGTCCGGCTCCAATTCATCCAGCATATCCAGACATTCCCGTCCGTTATAGGCAATCCCGATAACTTCAATATCCTCCTGTCCCTCAAAATACTCTTCCATTAATTGAACGAGTTCCCTATTATCGTCCACTAAACAAACTGAAATTTTTTCCACGAAAAGTTCCTCCTTTAATTCGAGCTTTCTCCACGTAATATATTCGACACAAGATTCAAATATCCTTTTTAAATTTAAAAAACTTTAATTTTTTTTCGATTTTCTTATATTTGCACGCGTTTACTCTAATTATCGATGTAATTTGATAATATTTGACAATAAATTTCCGATTTTGTCGAAAAATATTTATAACCATTATAGCATAAAGCGAAACTTCATTCAGTGGAGTGCTTTTCTCCACTGAATGTTAGTTGAGCAGAATCGGACATTTAGGGACAGTTGGCCGCCGTTTTTTGGCGGATTACTGTCCGTTACATGCGGGATAAAGCGAAACGCCATTCAGCAGGGCGTTCTTCCCCTCTGATGAAGGGGAACAAAGGCTAAAAGCGCCACGTCCTGTGGCAACGCCTTTGTTACCTGTATTGTGCAGGTCCGAACAAATCGGACAATTATGGATAGAATTACCCTCATATTTTGATGGATTACGGTTTACATGTTGATTCAATTGAAAGGACATTAATAAATGGCCTGCTATAGAAGTTTTCTATAACAAGCCACTTTAATTCTTTAGCCAGCTTTTTCCTGCTCGGCTTCTTTTTTTACTTCGATACCTGCTTCCTCAAGCATCCACTCAATATGCACACCATAACCGCTTGTCGGATCGTTTACAAATACATGGGTGACGGCTCCAATCATTTTCCCGTCCTGGATAATTGGACTGCCGCTCATTCCCTGGACGATCCCGCCAGTTTCATTCAAGAGTTTATCATCGGTTATTTGGATAACCATTCCTTTTTTGGCCGGTACCTTTTGCGGGACACTGCTGACAACTTTTACATCAAATTCTTCAACTTCCTCACCATCAAGAACGGTTAAAATTTTTGCAGGGCCTTCTTTTACTTCATGTGACAATGCGATTGGCATTGGTTTATCGTTTTTGCCATTCGATATTGGTTTGTTTAATTGCCCGAAAATACCAAAAGGACTGTTTTTGGTAATGTTTCCAATCTTTTGATCCTCGAAGGAAAATTTTGCCTGTTTTTCACCCGGTGTACCATGATTCCCTTTTTCGATCGATGTTACATTTGAACGTACAATTGATCCGTTATGAATTTCGATCGGTTTTTGCGTATCCATATCAGAAATGACGTGACCAAGGGCGCCATAATTTTTGGTTTCTGGGTCATAAAACGTCATGGTTCCAATTCCTGCGGCCGAATCACGGATATATAAGCCAATCCGGTATTCTTCCTCTTTTTCATCTTTTATTGGATCCAATGTCGTTTCAATGGTCTCGTTATCACGTTTCAGCTTGATAGCCAATGGTTCATTCGCTTTTCCGGACTCTTCCACAAATGGCTTAACATCTTCCATTTCTTTAACTTTTTCACCATTTATTTCTAAAATGACATCACCCACTTGTATATCGGCATCCTCACCCGGTGATATCTTGCCATCCTCACTGTTAATTTGATGATGACCAACCACAAGAACACCGAGTGTATGAAGCTGTACACCGATTGATTGCCCACCGGGAACAACCCTGATATCTTCCAGTACCGAAACATCCACTTTTTTTAACGGAAGACCGGCAGCTTGATAAATCAGTTCATTATTTCCTGTTTCCTTCGCATAAAACTTTGTTGAATCAATCGCCTGCATACTCCCATCTGGAGAAGCCAGCGATACATTATCCCCCAATGCTGGCATACTGATGGGTTCCGATGGGTTATCAAAGGCCACAATCTGATTAGGAATGGAAAGGTAATGGTTAACTGGTGCAATAAAAGGTACTGCCAGAACTGTTATCAAAAGCAGTATACCTGTCAATAGCCTGATTTTTCGATGATCTTTCACCCAATTCACTCTCCTCATCCTAACCCCACACCATTTGAATTTTCTCTCTGTATTTCTAATTTGACCGAACGGAACCCGTTTTAAACTGGTGAAATTCATGAAAAGATGTGTAACATTTCCTCTTATATTTGATAAATTACAGCAAAAAAAGCCAGATATTATAGCTTCTGGCTTTTTGCAATCCTTTATCCACTATTTTTCTTATAGTTGGAGGCTAATTCCAGCAGTTCCATCGCGTGATTTTTTGCCGTATCGGTTAACTTGGCGCCGGTAATCATTCGACCCAACTCAGTTATCTTTTCATCTTTAGATAATTCCGCGACAATCGTGGAAGTGCGGTCATTTTCCGCGTATTTCTGGATTAATTTATGGGTGTCAGCCATTGCAGCCACCTGCGGCAAATGGGTAATGCATAAAACTTGCGACTGGCTGGAAATCTGCTGAATTTTCTCAGCGATAGCCTGGGCAACCCTGCCGCTGACACCCGTATCGACCTCATCAAAAATGACACTGGTTATCCCTTGATGTTTGGCGAATATTTTTTTCAATGCAAGCATTATTCGTGAAAGCTCACCACCCGATGCCACTTTTTGGAGCGGTTTCAGCGGTTCACCCGGGTTAGTGGCGATTTGGAATTGGATATAATCAAAACCGTTATGATGCAGCTGCAGCTTCGTTTCTTCTCCCTGCTCTGTTTTTGTATCAAAAGAAACCGAAAAAGTCGTTTTATCCAGATAAAGGTCTTTTAACTCCTGGTGGATATTTTTTGTTAAAGCCTGAGCAGCTTCTTGACGCAGATCATGGAGCTGTTTCGCTTCCAGATAAGCATCCTGGTAAGTTTCATCAATTTGTTTTTCCAGTTTGGATAAATGGGAATCTTTATCCGTAATCTGTTCCATCTCTTCCTCAATTTTACCCAGGTATTCCAAAATTTCATTCACTGACGAACCGTATTTTTTCTTTAAACGGCTGATTTCATTCAATCTGGATTCAATGTCATTCAACCGCTCTGGATCATATTGCAATGTATCTGTATAACTGCTCAGTGAATACATCAATTCCTCAATTAAAAAATAATGGTTCGACATTTCTTCAGCTTTTTCATTAATAAAGCTATCATGCGCTTTACTGTTCTGAAGCGCCTGGTTCGCCATATTCAGCCATTCCAGTCCTTTTTGTTCACCGTAAAGTGCATTATAGGCATCCTGCAGACTGTTATAAATTCGTTCAAAATTTGCCAGCTGGCTGCGTTCTTCTTCCAGCTGGTCATCTTCGTTTGGGACGAGATTGGCCTGTTCAATTTCATTTTGCTGGAATTTCAGCAAATCAAAACGCTGAGATATTTCCTGTTCATTTTCACTTAATTCTTTGTATCGCTTTTTCAACGCTGTCAATTTTTCATATAACCGTGTATACTCTTTTTTCGCATTTGTTATTTGCTGCTCATCATATAAATCCAATAACTGGATGTGGTTGTCCGGGTCCAGCAATGACTGAGTTTCGTGCTGACTGTGGACATCAATTAAATGTTTGCCAAACTCTTTGAGGATCGCGAGGGTAACCAACTTGCCATTAACCCTGCAAATGCTCTTTCCACCTGTTGTAATTGTGCGGTGTAATACAACCATCCCATCCTGCAGATCAATTCCGTATTGATTTGCTGTCTCATAAATCTGGTGACTGTCTGAATCAATTATGAACAAGGCTTCCATTTGCGCTTTCTTTGCTCCATGACGTACATATTCAACCGATCCGCGACCACCGGCCAACAGTTGAACCGCATCAATAATAATGGATTTTCCGGCACCTGTTTCACCGGTCAATACTGTAAGACCTTCATTAAATGTCATGGATATTTCATCAATTATAGCAAAATCCCGTATCGATAATTCTGTCAGCACATATGTCACCCCACGATTAAATTGCATGTTCAAAAAGGCGGATAAAGCGAAACTTCATCCAGTGGAGTGCTTTTTCCACTGAATGTTAGTTGAGCCGAATCTGGCATTTATGGTCAGTCAGCTGCCGTTTTTGGCGGGTTACTGACCATACATGCGGGATAAAAGGGATCGAGAAGTTCGAGGCGGCGCCGTTTCGAGCAGCGGGCTTCCACAGGATGTGGTGACTTCTGCGTTGCCCACAGGACGTGGGCGGTTTTAGCAGAAGGTCCTCTATTCGACGTGTCATTTTTACCGGATTTTTGAACAAATATCCTCTTAAAGCATGTTCAGGAAACGCTCTCTAATATCAGCCGAATCATCTTCTGTCCTGCAAATGATCAGACAAGTGTCGTCTCCGCATATTGTTCCCATGATTTCATCCCATTCCAGATTGTCAATCAGTGCACCAATAGCGTGTGCGTTACCCGGCAGCGTTTTCAATACGATGAAATGGCTTGTGTACTCTATTTTGACAAAAGCATCCCGAATCAAGCGCTTTAATTTTTCCAATGGATTAAACCGTTGATCTGCGGGCAAACTATACTTGTAATGACCATTGGACGACGGTACCTTGACAAGATGCAGATCCTTAATATCGCGGGAGACGGTTGCTTGTGTGACATTAAACCCAAGTGATTTCAGCTCATCTACAAGCTTATCCTGCGTTTCGATTTCATTTTCGGTAATTAGTTCACGTATTTTTATATGACGTTGGATTTTACTCATAGGAGGCCTCCAGAATCTTACTGAAATGTATGGTGGGCTTTTTCCACCAATTGCTTTAATTCGGCATCACCCATATTCAATCCTGCTTTATCTTTTTGCCAACCCCAATGCGCCAAAAATTCAATATTGCCATCCCCGCCTGTAATCGGTGAATACGTCAGGTCAAGCAGCTGATA
Organism: Lentibacillus sp.; assembly: GCF_035301925.1. Classification (GTDB taxonomy): domain Bacteria; phylum Bacillota; class Bacilli; order Bacillales; family Amphibacillaceae; genus Lentibacillus. The sequence goes on from NZ_DATGTI010000177.1 coordinate 17,222, forward strand.
GCCTTCCTCAAGGGCAATATGTGTTATTTCCTTAAGCACCTTTAAATGCACCATTTTGTCACGGACAATCCCTTTATTGCCAACGCGATCACGGCCAGCTTCAAATTGCGGCTTTATTAAAGCAATCACATCACTGCCGGCCTTCAGCAATTTATTCAGCACAGGCAAAATCAGTTTCAGGGAAATAAACGATACATCAATTGTTGCAAAATCCGGCCATCCGTGTTTGATCATATCGGGTGAGACATAGCGGAAATTCGTTCGTTCCATCACGATTACCCGGTTATCATTCCGCAGTTTCCAATCCAGCTGATTATAACCGACATCAATGGCATAACAAAGCTGTGCACCATGTTGCAGTGCACAATCGGTAAAGCCGCCTGTCGATGAACCGACGTCTATCATTATTCGATTTTTGAGGTTGATGGAAAAATGATCCAGCGCTTTTTCAAGTTTTAGACCACCACGCCCAACGTATGGGAGGGTTTTTCCCCTGACATGTAATGGAATCGTTTCATCAACTTTTACACCGGGCTTGTCCAGACGCTGTTGTTCACTAAAAACAAGACCGGCCATTACCATTCGTTTGGCCTTTTCTCTAGTGTCGGCCAATTGCCGCTCAACGAGCAGAACATCTAAACGTTTTTTCATAGCCAATATCCTTTTTTACATAAGCTATTTTGCTGTTTTATTTTCGGGAAGCAACTTGATTTTAAAGTTTTTTTCAATGAATGCCACTGCTTTCCCGGCAAAAAATATGATTTTCGTTGACGCCGTAATCGCAGCATACTTGCCCAATGCCTTGCCACCGACAGTCAATGCAGCAACAAGACTTGTCATCACAACTGATAAAATAAGCTGAAACGAGGACCCATCTCCATGGCCAACGATATTTGCAATTTGCAATACAACAGTTCCCGCTGCAGCACCACTGACAATGCCGGATATATCCCCAATTACATCATTACAGAAACTGGCAAATTTATCAGCATTGCGTATAATATTAACAGCTTCCTTCGCGCCGGTGACCTTTTCGGCTGCCATAGCGTGAAACGGTTTTTCAACAGCTGCTGTGGCAGCTATCCCCAGCATGTCAAAGATAACACCAATTAAAATGATGATAAATACGACCGCAATTCCAATCAGCCAAATAACGTTACTGAGTATGGACTCTGACACGACTGAAAAAATAGCCGCTAGCACAAACGTGATAACGGCAATGGTAACACTGAATTTTACAGATCTTTTGACTTGTGGACTCATTTTAACTCCTGTTTTAAAAAATATGTACAAAGAGGAATGGTCATTTAAAAGGTAAAGACTGCGGCTTAGGTCCAGTAGGTTTTCCCAAGCGGATACCCAATGTTGCCATATGGGCGGTTCCCCTTTAAATCCGCCTCGACACCGTCTCCGAATGCCGGACTGGATTGCCACTCAGACCGCACTATAATCCCTTTTAAACGTCCAATGAGCAGTCTAGGAGTTTTCCTCAACAGCCTTTGACCGTTCCCTATCCTCTTTTGCAGTGATGATTTCATAGGGATACCATCGACACTACGGCGGCCAACCAGGAGTGTCAATTAAAGCCCTAATCCCCTCACCACCACTCAAGGCAGGCTACGCTGTAAATAAGGTCTCCCTTAACCCTATTACACAGGTTCATACCCCATTCCATAGTGAACCTAGGCTTAGGCAGTACTACAGATATGGGCCTCCACGGTAATCGGGTCAACGCCCACATGCCTTTGTGGATCGCCCGAAAACCTTAACTCCCAGCACCGACCCAAGGCTGGGCGCCTCAAGCCGGCACAAGGAACTTCATCGATATGCCCTTAAGCGGATTTTTAGGCCCGCCTTCAGGAA